>PXRZ01000006.1 GCA_003022945.1 Halobacteriales archaeon QS_8_69_73
CAGCCCCGCGACGGCCGTGGTGCCGACGGCCGCCAGGATGATCCGCCGCTCGCCGACCCGGTCGGCGAGGACGCCGCTGGGGAACTGCGCCAGGGCGTACGCCGCCCACATGCCCGTCAGCGCGAGGCCGACGGCGCTCCGGGAGACGGAGAAAGCGGCGGTGACGTCCGGGACGACCGGGCTGATCGCCAGCCGGGCGACCATCGTCGCGGTGAAAGCCAGCGTACACAGCGTCAGGACGATGTAGCGGTAGGCAACTGCCACTACCGACGGTAGGTCACCGCCGGCAAACCCCCTTTCGGTTCCGGCCAGCCGCCGCGGCGCAGGCGGATGCCACAACCGTTTTTGGCCTGCTCGACCTACCCGTAGATATGTCGCAACAGGAGCCAAGCGGCGCCCCCGAGCGCCACGGTATGCCCGTTCTCGGGCTCGGAACGTGGGAGAACGACGACGCCGAACAGTGCGCCGAATCGGTCCGGACGGCACTGGAGACCGGCTACCGCCACATCGACACCGCCCAGATCTACCGGAACGAGACGGCCGTCGGCGACGGCATCGCCGCCGCCGACGTCGACCGCGAGGAGATCTTCCTGGCGACGAAGGTGTGGATCGACGAGCTCGGCGGCGACGACGTCGTCGACTCGGCGGCGGCCAGCCTCGAGCGGCTCGGCGTCGACTCCGTCGACCTGCTGTACGTCCACTGGCCGGCCGACGCCTACGACCCCGAGGAGACGCTTTCGGCCTTCGAGACGCTGTACGACGACGGCCGGGTCGACAACATCGGCGTCTCGAACTTCGAGCCCCGGCACATCGAGACGGCCCGGGAGGTCGTCGACGCGCCGATCTTCGCCAACCAGGTGGAGGTCCACCCGCTGCTCCAGCAGGAGGAGCTGCGGGAGTACTGCGACGACGTCGACGTCGAGCTGGTGGCGTACTCCCCGCTGGCCCGCGGGGAGGTGTTCGAGGCCCCCGAGCTACAGGAAATCGCCGAGAAACACGGCGTCAGCGAGGCGCAGGTGAGCCTGGCGTGGCTCCGCGAGAAGGGAATCACGGCCATCCCGAAGGCGACCGGCGCCGACCACATCGAGGACAACTGGGCGTCGCTCGGGCTCGAACTCGACGAGGTGGACGTCGCCGAGATCGACGCCATCGACCGTGAGGCCCGACAGGTCCACCCCGACTTCGCGCCCCGGGAGTGGTAACCGGCGGTCGGAACCTATTTGCCACCCCGTCCGGAGATACCGGTATGTCCGAGGGCGGCATCGTCGACGGTATCCGGGTCGACGTCGTGCGGCTCCACGAGACGTGGATGGAGCTCGTCTTCCCGCGGCAGCGGACCGCCGTCCACCGCGTGCTCGGCAAGTGGAAGCCCCGGACCCGGGCCGACGAGCTGAAGTACTACCTCTGGGGGGCGCTCGGCGTCCCGCTCGTCGCGGTGCTGTACCCACTGCTACTGGTCGGGGTCGCCGTCCGGTTCAACGCCCGCCGGTTCGACAGCGCCTCGACGCGGCTCGGCGTCGTCGGCGTCGTCGTTCTGGCGGCGCTCGTCTGGGGGCTGTTGACGGCGGCGGCGCGGATCCGCTTCGACGAGGCGGGGTTCGTCGCCGTCGCCGCCGCCAGCACCGTCGCCGTGGTCTCGGCGGGCCTCGCGGCCGTCTTCAAGCGCGCCGGCGGCCGGGCGACGACCGTCGCCTTCGCCTACCCCTTCGCGATGAACGCGGTCTTCCTGCCGCCGGTGGTGGCCGCGCTGTACGACCCCGCCCTGGGCGTCGTCATCGAGCGGAGCACGGAGCTGGCGGAGTTCTTCCGGGACGACGTCTTCGTCGGGCCGCTGGATCCGGTCAGCGACTACCTCAGCGACCGCTTCGACTTCGAGGGGGTCGTCGTCGCGCTGATGTGGTTCTGCATCGCGACGCCGCTGGGGTGGCTACTCGGGCTGCTCGTAACCCTTGCGAACCTCGTCCGGCCGAAATCCGTCGAGGAGCAGGTCGAAGCCGAACAGACCTGACTCACTCCAGGCCGTCGTACAGCACGGCCATCGCCGCCGCCCCGAGCGGGCCGCCGACCAGGGTTCTGGCTACCTGCGGGATCATGACCTCGTCGTTCAGCACCCGCTCGATTGCCGGGTCGACGCCGCCGGCGGTCCCGACCAGCACGACCGTGAAGATCGTCAAGGAGACCGCGAGGATTGCGATTACGACGCCAGCAACCGTGAAGCCGTGTCCGCTCGTCCGGTCCCAGCTGCTGCCCAGCGCCTCCAGCGGGCCGTCGTCGCCCAGCATCACCGCCGGGATCACCAGGTAGAGACGGACGCTCAGGTACAGTCCCGGGAGAACGAGCAGCAACAGTCCGACGAGGATGGCGACCCCAGCCACGAGCGCAGCCAGCAGCGCCAGGAATACCCGGACGCCAAGCGAGTTGCTCGATCGTCCCTGTTCGACCGAGCCGGGGCGGCGGGCTCCGACGAGATAGACGCCGACCGCCGACCCGATCGCCCCGACGATTCCACCCGCCGACCCGAGCACTGCCGACAGCGGCGCCACCAGGACGAACAGCAGCACGACCTCCCAGGCGTCCCGCACCGCGAGTACCGTCCGGTGGAGAGCGTCGACCGCATTGTCGACCCGCGGGTTACGGCCTCCGACGCCGGCCGCAGGCCTTGTCTCAGTCATGGGATACGACGGAAACAGAGATAATTAAAACTGTCGTTACGGCGACCGCCGGAGGCGAGTCCGTCCGCCGCTACATGTAGCCGAGATCGCGCAGCCGTTCCATCAGGTCTTCCTTGTCCTGGGCGCGGCCGGCGCGTTCGGTGGTGTTGTCGAGGTCCTGCAGCCAGGCGGGTTCCTCGTCGGACTTCTCGGTCGAGATCTCGCTGCCGAGCGACCGGAACCCGGCGAAGTACTTCGGCGAAACGGGGATGTCCTCGTGGTCGAGGTCGTTCGGCAGGTCGTCGTAGTCCTGCGGGACGTAGCCGTCGTCGGGGAACTCGTCGACGGCCTCGGGGACGACGTAGAACCAGAAGGCGTCCCAGACGTCGGCCTCGTCGAACTGCAGGATGGGCTGGACGCGGTCGTGCGGCGGGTAGATGTCGGGGTCGTGTCGCGGCGAGAAGAACGTCTCGTCGGCGCGGGCCTCCTGTTCGTCCCAGCGGATGCCCGAGATGATGCCGTCGATGCCCTCCGATTCGAGGGTGTCGTTCAGCGCGACCGTCTTCAGCAGGTGGTTGCCGACGTAGGTGTCGAGCAGAAACGGGAAGGTGTCCTCCTCGTACTCGAGGATCTCCCGGACGTGATGGCGGTTGTGCTCGCCGAGCTCCTCGACGGGAATCTCGTCGCCGGGGTCGAGGCCGTTCGCCTCGACGTAGTCGCCGACGTCGGTGTTGCGCGCGAACATCACCTCGAGATTCCACTCCTCGGCCCAGCGGTCGACGAACCCGAGCAGCTCGTCGAAGTGCTGGTAATGGTCGATGAACACCGTCGGTGGCATCTCGTAGTCGAACTGCTCGACGACCTCCTTGACGAAGTACAGCGTCAGCGTCGAGTCCTTGCCGCCGGTCCACATGATGGCCGGGTTGTCGTACTCCTCGAGGCCGGTCTGGACGACCTCGACGGCCTTTTCGATCTTGTCCTCCAGGGCGGGATAGTCCGCGGGATCTTCGCCCTCGCCGTCGGCGTAATCGACGTCGAGGTAGTCGGGAAAGTCGCTCATCGTGTGTAATGACATCTAATTAGGGAGCTAAAGTCTCTTTCGACTTCCGCGGACGAGACGGACCCCGGTTCCGGGCAGTCCGATCGAGCCCCGAACGGCCGACGGCCGGTCGGGTGTCTCGCGGGGGCGGCGCGGAGCGGGCGCTGGTGCCGGCGCGGGCCGCAACCGACACGGCACTGGCGGCGCTCAGAGTTCCTTCTTCGGGAGGTCCTCGACCGCCGGCCCGGAGATGACTTCGCCGTCGTAGTCGAACCGCGACCCGTGACACGGACAGTCCCAGGTCCGCTCGGCGTCGTTCCACTTGACGAGACACTTCATGTGCGGGCAGACGGCCGATACGGCGTGGACGTCGCCGTCCTCGTCGTGATAGACGCCGTAGGGTCGGCCGTCCCGTTGCGTGACCTTCGCCTCGCCGCTGGGCGGGAGGTCATCGGCTTTCAGCAGCGACGCGGCCCAGTCGCCGACGAAGTGGCCCGCGACCTTGGCGTTGCCCTCGACGAAGCGCCTGGCGGAGGCGCCCGGTTCGAATCGTAGCGGGTCGAAGACGTCCGCATAGGGGCTGTCGCCGGTGAGAACGAGGTCCGAGAGTATCTCGCCCGCCGCGACGCCGCTGCTCATTCCCCATCCTTTGAACCCGGTGCCGACGTAGACGTGCTCCAGGCCGGGACCGGCGCGCCCGACGAACGGCACCTTGTCGACCGGGTAGTAATCGTGGGTCGACCAGCGGTACTCGACGGACGCGACGTCGAAGTGCTCGCGAGCGAACGCCTCACACCGGCGGTACCGCTCGGACGTCGGTGGGTGGTTCTCGCCGGCATCGTGGCCCTGTCCGCCGACGATCAGCAGTTCCTCGCCGTCG
>PXRZ01000007.1 GCA_003022945.1 Halobacteriales archaeon QS_8_69_73
CGGGCGCCGCAGCGCGCGGTAGACCAGCCCGACCGCCGATGTCGCCGCCAGCGCGACGACCGTCGTCAGCGGGTAGCGCACGAGCGCGAAGCCGACGAAAGCGAACACCACCCCCGAGAAGCCGACCACCGGCCCGAGCGCGAACAGCCCGGTGATGACGCCGACGCCGAGGACGCCGACGGCCCAGGCGCCGATCCGGGCCAGGGGGTTGGTCCGCAGCGAGCCGAAAGAACTGCTCCCGCGCTCTCGCGGGAAATGGCTCCAGGCGTACTCGGCGACGGAGCCGAACACGAGCGTTCCGGTGACGTTGCCGACGAGGTGACCGAGTCCGCCGTGGGCGAACGCCGCCGTGAGCATCCCCATCGGGTAGAAGTACCCCCACGCCCGGAACGGGATGACGACCGGGTCGCGCGGATTTGCAAGGCCGTTCTGGACGACGAGGTAGAAGCCGACGATTCCGGTGGCGGCCAGCAGCGTCCCCCACGGGACGCTCAAAACCAGTCGTCGCCGTGCGACGAGGCCCCATCGGCCGCCAGGCCGCGCGACGGCGACGACCGCCGTCAGCGACACGGCGACGCCAGCGAGCAGCAGCAGTCGCCAGACGACGCCCGAGATCTCCATGTCATCTTACAGAGCCGGCGACGACATATAAGCCGGCGATTCGGGTCACGACGCCGGGTCGGGGTCCGGGCTGCCTTACTGGGGCGGCCCCATCCGGCTCCCGGAGCGGCTCGGGCATCAGGTCCAGACGGCCCGCCTCGTGCCGTCCACCGGGACGACCCCGCTGCCGGTGACTCGCGTGGTCCCGGCGACAGCGCCCAGCCCTCTGGCTCGCGGACAGTCAGGTGATGGAAGGCCTCGCGGCCGACGTGCCGACGGAGCCCCGGGTCCATCCGGTCGGTGAAGCCGCCGCCGGGCGGGCAGGCTACCTTCTTCAGCGAGAGAGTCCCGCCCTTCAGGGCGGGCGTGAATCGTGTCAGCGTCGGGACATTCTTGACCGTTCGGCCCGTTTGCACACCTATCCGAGGTCGTTCGAAAATCTCCGATTTTCGTGATGACGAGAGACTTCGTCTCTCGAACCACGGCACGACCGCCCCCATGTCAGGACAATCGGACAATCTCGGGAGTCCGTCGCCGGACCGAGGCAGGTATTCCCCTGCTGTCGGCGGTCGGCGGATACCGACGCAAAACAATCAGGTACTCTCGAATCTCTCACGGGATAGAGATAACGGGGGCGTGGCACTCCCCGCACCTCGTCGGTGTGCAAACCCGAGGTTCCCAAACCAGCCGCCTGCGGTGCGGGGCGGTGGGACGCCCCGCCGTCGTCGGGCGACGCCCGACTGCCTGAGGGAGCGAAGCTCCCTCTCCGTTCACGGCGGGGAGGATGTCACAGTTCGATTTCGCCGTCGAGTATCATCCGCGCCCGCTCGGCCAGCGCCGGAACCGCCTCGCGCATCTTCGGGTACATCGGGTCGTCGGCGTTGCCCTCGAGATGCCGGCGGAAGAACATCTCCCCGAGGCCGGCCAGCTTGTACGTCGCAAGCACCCAGTAGAACCGCGCGTCGTCGAATGCAAAGCCAGTCCGGCGCTCGTAGCGGTCGATCAGCTCCCGGCGGGTCGGGTAGCCGTCCCGCTCGGTGAACGTCGCCGCCAGCGTCGACGTCGACGTCGGCAGCTCGGGGTCGGTCGGCTCCCGCCAGTACGACAGTAGCCAGCCGAGGTCGGTGAACGGGTCCCCGAGCGTCGACATCTCCCAGTCAAAAATTGCCGTTATTTCGGGGTCCTCGCCCGGCCCGAACATCACGTTGTCCAGCTTGTAGTCGCCGTGGACCAGCGTCGAGGGGTACTCGTCGTCGTCGGGAGCGTTGTCGTACAGCCAACTCATCACGTCGTATAGGGTCTCGACCTCCCGCTCGTCGGCGGTGACCTCGAAGGCCCAGGTCAGCTGCTCGGACCACCGCCGGACCTGCCGCTCGGTGAACCCGGGCGGGTAGCCGAAGTCGCCGTGTTCGAGGCCGACGGCGTCGTAGTCGACAGCGTGAATCTCCGCGAGGCGGTCGACCAACTCGACGCCGATCCGCTCGCGGGAGGCGGGGTCGGCGAAGCGGTCGGGCTCGGCGTTCCGGATCACGTCGCCGTCGGCCCGCTCCATCGCGTAGAAGTCGCTGCCGATGACGTCGTGGTCGTCGCAGGCCAGCACCGTCGCCGGCACCCGGACGTCGGTGTCCTGAACGGCGTCGACGACGCGGTACTCCCGGAGAACGTCGTGGGCGTTGTCGGCCGTCTCGCCCGGCGGCGGCCGCCGGACGACCAGCTCGCGGTCGCCCCAGGTGACGAACAGCGTTTCGTTGGAGTGGCCCTCCCGGTGGTGGCGGACCTCGAAGCGGTCGGCCGGGCCCAGCTCGTCGGCGAGGTGCGACCGCAGCGCCGCCTCGTCGACGATGCGGTCGAAGTAGTCGGCGCCGGTCACCGGCACCACGCTCCGCGGACTGACATCGTAAGTCACCGTGCACGACCCACTCATATATATCCGCCGCCGCCGGGGGTCATCGGACCCCTCATTTACATCGCTGTGCCACGAAGCGGAGGTATGGAGTACCACGACTCCCCGACGGCGACGGAGCTGGCCGCGCGAGCCCGCGAGTTCGTCGACGAGGTCGTCATCCCGACCGAGCGCGACCACCTGGGCGACGGCCCGGTCGGCGAGGACGTCATCGCGGAGCTGCGCGAGGAGGCCCGCCGCCGGGAACTCTACTGCCCGCAGATCGACGAAACCCACGGCGGTATGGGCCACGACCTCCGGGACGTGCTGCCGCTGTTCGAGGAAGCTGGCCGGTCACTGCTCGGTGCGGCGGCCATGCGGGTCGACGCCCCCGACGAGGGCAACATGCACACCCTCGAGCTCGTCGGCACCGAACGCCAGAAGGAAGAGTGGTTAGAGCCGCTCGTTGCCGGCGAGATCCGGTCGGGGTTCGCCATGACCGAGCCGCGACAGGGTGGCGGCTCGGACCCGAAGATGCTCGCCACGACCGCCGAGAAGGACGCCGTCGAGCGGAGCTCGACGAGCCCTGCAGCGCCAGAGGCACAGCAGGACGCCGCCGGGGGGAGCCCGACGAGCCCCGCGTCGCCCAGGGCAGCGCAGGACGGCGACGAGTACGTCATCGACGGCCACAAGTGGTGGACGACCCAGGGAAGCCACGCCGACGTCCTGCTGGTGATGGCCGTCACCGACCCGGACGTCCACCCGTACAAGGGCGCGTCCATCCTACTGGTGCCGACCGATGCCGACGGCGTCGAGCTGGTGCGGGACATCCCGCACCTGGGGCCGAACCTCGACGGTCACGGCCACGCGGAGTTCCGCTTCGACGGCGTCCGGGTCCCCGAGGAGAACCTGCTCGGCGACGAGAACGCCGGCTTCGCGATCGCCCAGCAGCGACTCGGGCCGGCCCGGCTGACCCACTGCATGCGCTTTTCCGGGATGGCGCGGCGGGCGCTCACGATCGCCAAGGCGTACATGAGCGAGCGGGAGGCGTTCGGCTCGACGCTGTCGGAAAAGCAGTCCCTCCGGTACGACATCGCGGACGCGGAGACGCGGCTCCACGCCGCCCGAACGATGGTGCGACACGCCGCCGAGGAGCTCGATCGCGGCAGCCAGGCCCGCGTGCCGGTCTCGATGTCGAAGCTGTTCACCGCAAACGTCGCCGCGGAGGCCATCGACCTGGCGGTGCAGTGCTGCGGCGGCGCCGGCATCTCCCGGGACCTGCCGCTTGCGGACTTCTACGAGGCCGTCCGGGCCTTCCGGATCGTCGACGGCGCCGACGAGGTCCACCAGCGCGTCATCGCCCGCGAGGCCTTCGACGGCGCCGACGAGCACACAGACGAATTGAAGAATCTTCCTACGTTCTGAACCCACTTTTTACACGCGAGCGCGGGTTCGCCGCCGGAAGGCGGCGAACACCGGCTCGCGGCAAAAACTTGGGGAAAATATGCGCGCGTACTCCTTCCGCTCGCTCCGCTCGCTCCAGTCCGTGCGCGCTACCGGACGCTCCCTGCGGTCGCGTCCGGGGAACCGCCTCGGGGGCGTTCTTCGAACGCCCCGCTCGGCGGATGCTACCAATGTGCGGTTGCTCGTTCCGGCGTCTGTCAAATAGTATCTAACGCTTTTTTGTAGAGGATTGCTGGTGAGTTACAGCAGAAGCTGGAAATCACAATACGCAGGGATGGCGCGACCGCGCCACCCGACGAACGACATCTCAACAGACGACTTCACAATCACGAACATGACCGGCACAGAATATCAGGTGTCGATGCAACTGACGGCACTCAACGGCGACGAGACGGTCGAACGGTCGGAAGTCGTCTCCTGACGACGGAACGCAGACGAACTCCGAATCGCCGACCTCTCGGTGTCCGGTGGTCGGTGCGAGTTCGCCGTTGAGACAGACACGCAGCAGGTAATAGCGACGGTTCCATTGTCACCGCAGGGCCAGCGGGGGTACGAGCGGCTCGACATCCGGGTGCTGCCGGATTGGCTCTCAGTTGAAAACGCAGAAATCTAAGCTTACTGCTCTGCGTAGCCGGTCACCTCGACGGTACCGTTCTCGCGGACGACGAGATCGTACTTCACTGCCGGCGAGAGCTCTTGTTGCCAGTTGAGTCGGTCACCGACGTACAAGCGAACGGCGTAGACAGCAGTCGTCTCGTTCGTTCTTGGAAGGTCAACGGGGCCAGCCTCTGGCGGGTACGTCCGCTCGGCGACCGTCCAGTTGTCCGCCCGTGGAAGCAGAACGACGATCCGGAGTTCACTCGTCGAGAGCGTATTGACACTTAGGCGGTCGTCGAGACCGTTCGCCGGGCGAAATTCCGTCGGTTCCGGCGTGTCGTCCGGTTCCGCTGTATCGGTCACAGCGCCCGCGCAGCCCGCAGTGACGACGGCGAGAACCACGAACATGCTCCGTATCGGAGACTCCCAGCCCATTATCCAGCTATCGCATCAATATCATGAATACTTTGTTTTGTGTTCGATGTCGGGCTGATATATCGAAGTAAGTCCCTACGTCCAGAATCGACCGTCTCAGCGGCAGTGCCGACCGAATGAACTCAGAATTCGTCCAGCGAGAACGGACGATAGAACAGGCCCACGTCGTCGAGACTTGAATCGGTCGAGCACGCCCATGGGCCCTGACCACGGCGGCGGGAGGTTTGGCCGTTTCCCCGCGCAGAGCGAGGGTCGTAGTGATCGCTGCGAGTATCTTCGTGGTTCCCATCGCAACGGCGGCAGCTTCACGGATCGAAACGCGGGGAGTGAAACGCAACGGCGAGAGCGAGTCGCAACGACCGCTATCAGCTCTCTTCGAGCCGCTGCTGCATCCGCCCGCCGATATCCGGTTCGTCGCCATCGCCACTTATCGTCACGCCGCTGGTGATGATGGCCTGCAGCCCCTCTTCGACGCCGATATCGATGTCGTGGACCCGGTCGCGGGAGACGTAGATGACGAACCCGCCCATCACGGGGTTGGGGCCCATCGGGAGGAAGAGGCTCATCATCCCCTCCTCGGCGTGGTCGACACTCTGCTCGAGGTACTCCGGGGCGTCGGCGGTGACGAACGCCATCGTGTAGGAACCCTCACTGGGGTACTCGACGAGCTTCACGTCCCGGAAGCTCTCCTCGCCGTCGGCGACGGTCTCGCTCATCTCCCGGAAACCGCCGTAGACGTTGCCGACGCCGGGAATCGACTCGACGGCCCGGTGGAAGAGGTCCGCCGCCGTCGAGCCGTACGGCAGCGTCTCGACGGCCGCCCCGAGCAGCCCGACAACCGCCAGTGCCAGAAGCAGCGTCAGCAGGTCCGCGGGGACCCCCTCGACGCCGACGACCTGCCCGATTTTCGAGGCCACCGGCGCGAGGTAGTTCGAGAGAAACCGGAAGACGAAGGCCGCGATGCCGACCGTCAGCAGCGCCGGGATGACGAGCACCGCGCCGGTCACGAAGTAGCTCTTGAGCCGCTCCGTCGGGGACCGCTCGGAGGGTAACGCCCCACTCATACGTGGATCTGGCGGCCGCCGCCGGTAATAATCTGTCCTCGGCTCGTCCGCCGTCGGAATCAGAACGTGAACAGGTCGATGCCGCCGGTGACGCCGATGACCTGGCCGGTGATGTAGCCCGCCTGCTCGCTTGCGAGGTACGCCACGAGGTTGGCGACGTCGGCCTCGGTGCCGAGCTTCCGCATCGGGGTCGCCTTCGCGATGCGGGCGAAGTGCTCGTCGACCTCCTCGAGCTGGTCGATCGGCAGTTCCGCCAGCTGGTCGACGACGATGCTCGGCGCGATGACGTTGGAGGTGACGCCGTGCTGGGCACCCTCCAAGGCGAGGGTCTTGCCGAAGCCGATGAGGCCGGCCTTCGTCGCCGCGTACGACAGCTGACCGAAGCCGCCCTGCCAGCCGGCCATCGATGACATGCCGATGATGCGGCCCCAGCCGCGTTCCTTCATCCGGGGGTAGACCTCGCGGGTGACGTTGTAGGCGCCCGTCAGGTTCACCGAGAGGTCGCGGTCCCAGATGTCGTCGTCGAAGTCCTCGATTCTGTCGCGGGCGTCGACCATGCCGGCGTTGTTCACTAGCACATCGACACTGCCGGTCTCCGACTCGATGGCGGCGACGGTATCGGCGACGTCCTCGCGGTCGGTGAGGTCGCACTCGACGGCGTGGGCGGTGCCGTCGAGGTCCGTCTCGACCTCGCTGACGACGTTTTCGGCCTTCTCCAGCGCCACGTCGAGGACGACTACCTCGGCGCCCTCCGCGGCGAGCACGCGACAGTCCTCGCTTCCGATGCGTCCGGCCCCGCCCGTCACGAGCGCGGTCCTGTCGTCGAGTCCAAGGTCCATCGTGGGGGATGTTCGCCGGTCGGCCGTTAAGCGTTCCGACGGCGATGGACGGGCGGTTTAGCTGTTCCGGCCCGCCTGGCCCGCTACGATGCCGGGCAGGTCCCGGAGGTCGTCAAGCTCGTGGGTCGCCGCCGGCCCCCGGGCGTCGGCGCCGAAGGCGGCGGCGTCGATCCCGACCGCGGCGGCGCCGGCGACGTCGTGCTCGTAGCGGTCGCCGACCATCAGCGCCGCCCCCGGCGCGACGTCCAGCGCCGCGAGGGCGTCTCGGAACATCCGCTCGTCGGGCTTGGTGAAGCCGACCGCCTCGGAGGTGGTGACGTGGGCCATCCGGTCCCGGACGCCGAGCGTCGCCAGGGCGTTTTCGGCTTCCCGGGTGTCGATGTCGGAGACGATCGCCTGTACGACGCCGAGGTCCGCGAGCCGCTCGACGGTCCCGACGGCGCCGTCGACCGGCCGGAGGGCGGCGCCGGCCGCCCGCTCGAGGTTCCGCTCCCAGCCGTCCGGCGGGTCGCCGTCGAACAGCGCCGCCGTCGCCGTCCGGTAGCCCTCGCGGGCGGGCCGGTACTCCGTTCCCTCGCGGCCGCGGAAGTGCTCGCCGAGGGTCTCCCGCCAGGTTGCGAGTGCAGCCTCGCGGTCGAGGTCGTGGGCGTCGGCGAGTTCGGCGACGAAGGCGGCGTAGCCCGCCCGGACCGACGCCAGCTCGACCAGCACGTTCCCGATGTCCCACAGGACGGCCTCGTAGCGGGTGTCGCTCACGCGTCGTAGCGGCGGACGCCGTCGACGGTCTCGCTCGTCACGGCGCCGGTCCGCTCGAGGTGCGCCAGCGCGCTCATCGTCTCCGGGACGAGGTACTTGACGTCGCGGTCGCCGGCGAGGGCCATCGCAACCTCGGGCACGGTGGGGTGACCGTCGGCGACGAGGTCGCGGACGCCCTCGAGGCGGTCGGCGAGGCTGCGGCGGTCCCGCTCGACGACCCCCGCGAGGTCGTCGTGGACGGGACCGTGACCGGGATAGACGCGGTCAACGTCGAGGGCCGCCAGCCGGTCGAGGGCGTCCTCGAAGGCGTCGAACGCCTCCCGGTGGCCGTCGTCGAGGCCGTCGTGCATCACGACCGGGCGGAACGGCTCGATGCCCATGTCGCCGGCCAGCAGAGCGGTCTCGCCGTCGACTTCGGTCCGGTAGCCGAGGTGGTCGGCCTGGTGGCCGGGGACGTGCACCGCCTCGACGGCGAGGCCGCCGACGGTCGCCCGCTCGCCGGGGTCGAGCCAGACGTCCACGCGGTCGGGGTCCAGGAGCGTCGAGTCCCGCTGCAGGGAGTCGACGGCCATTTCGATGGCGGTCTCCCGCAGGTCCTCGGGAAAGCCCGCGGCGACGCAGTTGCGCCGGACCCGGGCCGCCAGGTCGTTGGGGTCGCGGGCGAACCGCTCGCGGACGCCCGCCGGCGTGTAAACGGTCGGGTCGCTCTCGGCCAGTACCGTCGGCACCTGGCCGATGTGATCGACGTGGGGGTGGGTGACGAGGACGTGTTCGACGTCGCCGGGGGCGAAATCGAGGTCGGTCAGCCGGTCGCGGAAGGCCGTCTCGCGGTCCGGCGTCGCGGCGTCGACGAGGATCGGCTCCGGGCCGTCCACCAGATAGCAGGCGACGTGGCCGGGCGGCCAGTCGACGTCGAAAGTGAGCCGGTGAACGCGGCCCTGTTCGCTCCGTGACTTCATTCGTCGGAAGGTGAATCCCCCGAGATATAAGACTTCGTTTTACCGCGGCCGCCTTTGACCTTCCATTGTTCAGCTCTCGGCGGCCGTGACTACCTTTATCAGCGCCGGCCCGGAACGTCGGGGTGTGCTACCTGTATCCACGGGCGTCGTCGAGGCGCGTGAGCGGCGGTGCTGAGCCAGTACAGCGTCGCCGGCAAGACCGCGGTGATCACCGGCTCGAGCCAAGGTATCGGCGAGGTGACTGCAAAGCGGTTCGCCGACGAGGGGGCGAACGTCGTCGTCACCTCCCGCTCGCAGGAGGACATCGAGGCGGTGGCCGCCGAGATCAACGGCAGCGACCGGCCCGGCGAGGCCATCGCCGTCGAGTGCGACGTCCGGGACCGCGAAGCCGTCGAAGCGCTGCTGGACGCCACCGTCGAGGAGTTCGGCGGTATCGACTCGATGGTCAACAATGCCGGCGCCTCGTTCATGGCCGGCTTCGACGACATCTCCGAGAACGGCTGGAAGACCATCGTCGATATCAACCTCCACGGCACGTTCCACTGCTCGCAGGCCGCCGGCGAGCGGATGCAGGACGACGGCGGCGGTTCCATCGTCAACCTCGCGTCCGTCGCCGGCATAGACGGCTCGCCGTACATGAGCCACTACGGCGCCGCCAAGGCCGGCGTGGTCAACCTGACGACGACGCTGGCCTACGAGTACGCCGGCCACGGCGTCCGGGTCAACTGCGTCGCGCCGGGGTTCGTCGCCACGCCCGGCGTCGAGTCCCAGATGGGCGTCGCCGCCGACGACGTCGACCGCGACGAGGTCGAACGCCGGATGGGTCGCTCCGAGGAGATCGCCGACATCGTCCAGTTCCTCGCCAGCGAGGCCGCCTCCTACGTCGTCGGCGAGACCGTCACCGCGAAGGGCGTCCCCGACATCGAGGAGAGCCCGGAGGTGTAGCCGACGGCTCCGATCGGGGCCGGGACTCTGCGCCGCTCACCGGGATAATTACTTGTCGGCGCCGGCCCCGTGAGGGGGTATGACGGACGGCTACACGGGCGCGGACCTGTTCGTGGACGCCCTCGAGCGGTACGGAGTCGACCACGTCTTCGGCAACCCGGGAACGACCGAGCTGCCGATCATGGACGCCCTCTCGCGGGGCGACCTCGAGTACGTCCTTGGGCTGCAGGAGGACGTCGCCACGGGAATGGCGGCGGGCTACGCCTCGACGCGGCGGTACCACGCCGACGGCGACGAGTCGATCTGCCCGCTCGGCGTCGTCAACCTTCACGTCACGCCGGGGCTGGCCCACGGGTTGGGCAACGTCTTCGGCGCGATGTACGGCGGCGTCCCGATGCTGGTGACGGCCGGCAACCACGAACTCGACTTCCGCCACGAGGAGCCGCTACTGACGGGCGACCTCGAGCGGCTCGTCGCGCAGTTCTGCAAGGACTCCGCGGAGGTGACCCACGTCAACGCCCTGCCGATGCTGCTGCGGCGGGCGGTCCGGACGGCGCTGACGCCGCCGACCGGGCCGGTGTTCCTCTCGCTGCCGGCCGACGTGATGCAGACCGAGACGGACGCAACCCCGGAGCGACTCGGGCCGATCCCGGACGCCGGTGCCGGCGACCCCGGGGCCGTCGAGACGGCCGCTGACCACCTCGTGACGGCCGACCGGCCGGTGCTCGTCGTCGGCGATCACGTCGCCCGCGCCGGCACTGACGCCGTCGACGCCGCCGTCAGGCTCGCGGAGGCGACCGGCGCCCGCGTTCACGGCGAGATACTCGCCTGCGAGGTCAACTTCCCGACCGACCACGAGCAGTGGGTGTCGTTCATCGGTCCCGGCGAGGACGTCGCCTCGATGCTCCTGGACACCGACACGCTGGCGCTCGTGGGGTGTTCGACCAACACTACGCTGCTGCGACACGAGCGCCCGCTCGTCTCCGATGACACGACGGTCGTTCAGGCCTCCAGCGACCCCCACGAAGTCGGCAAGAACCACCCCGCCGACGCGGCCGTTCTCGGCGACCCTGGCCGGGTAATGGACGCCATCGCCGACCGCGTCGAGGCCCGCCTCGACGAGGCCGACCGCGAGGCCCGCCTCGACCACGTCCGGTCGGTGAAGGCCGGCCTCGAGGCCACGATGCGGCAGATGGGCGAGGACGACAAGCCCGACGGCGAGACCCGCTCGTCGAAGGCGGAACTGGTCGACGCGATGCGGGCCGTCGACCCCGACGTCTACGTCGTCGACGAGGGTGTCACCGCGAAGTTCGCACTCCTAACCCGCTTTCCGCTCGACGCCGAAGGCTACCTCTCGAACAAGGGCGGCGGCCTCGGCTACGGGCTGCCGGCAGCCGTCGGCGCCGCGGTCGCCGAATCGACCCGGGACGACCCCCGGACCGTCGTCGGCTACGTCGGCGACGGCTCCTACCTCTACTACCCGAACGCGATCTACTCGGCGGTCCGCCAGAACGTCGACCTGACCGTCGTCGTCCCCGACAATCGCAACTACCGCATCCTCAAGGACAACACCATGGCGATGCTGGGCGGCAACGAGAACGACCACGAGTTCGTCGGGATGGACTTCGACCCCCACGTCGACATCCCGAAGAACGCCGAGAGCCACGGCGCCCGCGGGCACCTCGTCGAGACGCCCGAGGCATTCCCCGAGGTCTACGAGACCGCACTGGAAACCGACGGCACCGACGTCATCGACGTTCTCGTCCACGACTGACTCTGATCCGACGGTTTATACGCAAAGCCGCGACCAAACGGCCCGTGCGCTGAGCAGTGCCGGCGGGCCGCCGAGGCGGGAGCGCGACCCGAGGTCCGTCGGGAGTCAGGGTCGCCTGTTCGCGGTGCCGGAACGGCAAGCGTTTCACGCCGGCCGGGAGAATCACGACCGTGTCCCGGTCGTACGCGATCGCGCTGTTCGCCGTGCTGGCGACGATGTGGGGGCTGTCCTTTCCGGCCATCTCGGTCGGCCTCGAGCACCTCCCGCCGCTGCTGTTCGCCGCGTTCCGTTACGACACCGCGGCGGTACTGTTGCTCGGCTACGCCGCCGTCGCGACCGACGACTGGCGGCCGGCCGGCCGGAACGACCTCGAGGCGGTGGTCTGGGGCGGGCTCTTCCTCGTCGCCGGTAACGGCTTGCTGTTCATCGGCCAGCAGACCGTTCCCAGCGGCGTCGCCGCCATCCTACAGGCGCTCGTGCCCATCCTGACGGCGCTGTGGGCGCTGGCGCTGCTCGGCGAGCGTCTCTCGGCCGTCGGTGCCGTCGGCGTCGCCGTCGGCTTCCTCGGCGTCGGGCTCATCGTCCAGCCCGACCCCGGGAACCTGCTGGCGGGCGACACCGCCGGCCGGCTCATCGTCCTCGGACAGGTCGCCAGCGTCTCACTCGGCGGTGTCCTCGTCGACCGGGCCGCCCCGTCGATGGAGCGGGTCGCGATGACCGGCTGGGCGATGCTGTTCGGCGGCGTCGTCCTGCACGCGCTGAGCCTCAGCGCCGGCGAGACGGCCCCGGCGACGGCGCCGGCCGCACTCGGCGCCGTCGTCTACCTCGGCGTCTTCTCGACGGCGCTGGCGTTCGTCATCTACTTCACGCTGCTGGAGCGACGCGGCGCCTTCGAGGCGAGCCTGGTCGCCTACCTCGTCCCGCTGGTTGCGACCGTCGCGGGCGTCGTCCTGCTGGGGGAGACGGTCGGGCCGCTGTCGCTGGCCGGCTTCCTGGTCGTCTTCGTCGGCTTCGCGCTGCTGAAGCGACGGGCACTCGTCGATCTCGTCGGCGTCGGCATCAGCTGACGACGCCCGTCTCGCGGAGCCGCTCGACCTCCGTCGCCGACAGCCCCGCCGCGGTCAGCACCTCGTCGGTGTGCTCGCCGTGACTCGGCGGGCCACCGTCGGCGCCGGCCGGCCGATCGGAGCCGCAGAGCGGCAGCCCGACCCGGGGAGCGCCGTCGCCGCGCTCGACGTAGCCGCGGGCCTCGATCTGCGGGTGCTCCAGCGCCTCCGTCGGCGTGTACACTGCCCCCACCGCCGCGTCGACGTCGGCAGCCAGATCGGCCCACTCCTCGCGCGTCCGCGTCCGGAACAGCTCGGTCAGCTCCGCCCGCAGCGCCGCCAGTTCCGCCGAGTCGTCGGTCATGTGCGCGCCGACGAGGTCCGGGCGGTCGACGGCCTCGCAGAAGGCCGTCCAGAAGCGCGGCTCCAGTGCCCCAAGGGTGACGTAGCGGCCGTCGGCCGTCTCGTAGACGTCGTACCACGGGTACCGCCCGGTGAGCGGCGTCTCGCCCGGCCGGGGGTCGCCGTCGCCGAGCGCCGCCGGCGCCAGCGCCTGCGAGAACGACACCACGGCGTCGGTCAGCGCGACGTCGAGGTACTCGCCGCCGGTGTTGCCGAGTTCGCGGGACAGCAGCGCCGAACACACCGAGAAGGCTGCCAGCAGTCCGCCGGCCATGTCGGCTACCTGGTAGCCGGGCAGCCGGGGCGTCTCCCCGATGCCGTCGCGGGTCATATCCAGCAGCCCCGCGAGGCCGACGTAGTTGAGGTCGTGACCCGCCCGGTCGGCGTACGGTCCCGACTGGCCGTAGCCGGTAAGCGAGCAGTAGACCAGGTCCTCGCGGTGGTCGGTCAGCGTCTCGTGGTCGACGCCGAGCCGGTCGGTGACGCCCGGCCGGAAGCTCTCGACGACGACGTCGGCGTCGGCGACGAGCTCGTAGAACGCCGCCCGGCCCTCCTCGTGTTTGAGGTCGACGGCGACGCTGCGCTTGCCCCGGTTGACCGCGTCGAACACCGCGCCGACGCCGTCGTCGGTCGTCGGCGGCATGTGCCGGGCGTAGTCGCCCGCGTCGGTGTCCTCGATCTTCACCACGTCTGCGCCGGCGTCGGCGAGCAGCTGCGTCGCGTACGGCCCCGGCAGCAGCCGGGTCAGATCCAGCACGCGAACGCCGTCGAGTCGCATGGATGGCGGTCGACGCGTCGTCATATAAGCCTGCCGTCGCCGCCAGCGTCAGCGGGTCGCGCACAGGGTTGAAGAGCCACCCGGCGTATGTGAGGGTATGGCAACACAGGAGGCTCCGCGGGCGGGCGTCAGCTTCGAGACGGACGAGGAGACGAGCCTCATCCTCTCGAGCCTCGGGGAGTTCCTCGAGCGGGAGGTCGAGCCGCTGGAGGACGACCTCGGGGAGACGTGGTCGAACCCCCGCAAGCGCCACGAGGACGACGGCCGGCTCGTCCCGGAGGTTCGGGAGGCAATCGAGACGGTCCGCAAACGGAGTGCCGAGGCGGGCTTCTACGCGATGAATCTTCCCGAGGAGGTCGGCGGCGAGGGCGTCTCGAACGTCACCTGGTACCGGGCGATTAAGCACGTCGCCGCCACGGGACCGGGGCTGTCGGAGTACGTTCTCGCGGGGCCGGAGGGGCCGAAGCCGCTGTTGGCGGGGGCGGAGGGCGAACAGATCGAGCGGTACCTCGAGCCCTGTATCCGCGGCGAGAAGTCGACGGCGTTCGCCCAGACGGAACCCGGTGTCGGCTCGGACTCGCCGAACATGTCGACGACGGCCGAGAAGGACACCGCCGGGCAGAGCCCGGCAAGCCCTGCGTCGACCGAGGCGACGCAGGACGGCGACGAGTGGGTGCTGAACGGCCACAAACAGTGGATCACGAACGCGCCGTACGCCGACTTCGTGCAGGTGTTCGCCCGCACCTCGCCCGTCGAAGAGATGGGCCGTTACGGCGGCATCACCTGCTTCATCGTCGAGGCCGACGAGTACGAGGTCGCCTCGCTGAACAACGCCGTCGGGATGACGGGCATGCAGGGCGAGATCGTCCTCGACGACGTCCGGCTGTCCGACGACCGCGTGCTCGGCACCGAGGACGGTGCCTTCTACGACGCCATGGAGTTCCTCTCGCTGGGCCGACTGGAGATCGGCGCCCGGGCGCTCGGCCACACCGAGTTCCTCGTCGACCGCGGCGTCGACTACGCGACCGAGCGGGAGGCCTTCGGCCGCCCCATCGGCAAGTTCCAGGGCGTCTCCCACAAGCTGGCCCGGGCCCGCGCCGACGCCTTCGCGGCCGACGCCGCCGCCCTCCGGCTGGCATGGCTGATGGACGACGGTAAGCAGGCCATCGAGGAGTCGTCCATCGTCAAGTACCTCGCGACGAATGTGATGTTCGACGTCGCCGACGACGTCGTCCAGGTCCACGGCGGCGACGGGCTCTCGGAGGACAACCCGTTCATGGAGGAACTCGAGACGGCCCGCATCCTCCGTATCGTCGAGGGGACCGACGAGATCCAGCTCAACACCATCGCCAAAGAGCTCGGCGTAATGTAGGCGACAGCCGGAACCGATAACTACCCCGTCGTCGTTGGCCCGCGTGTGCTGGGACTGCTCAAGGGGTCGTCCGGGGCGCCGTCGCGTGGCTCGTCGGCTGGCTGCTGACGGTCGTCGCCAGCCTCGCCGGCGTCGTCGACGGCGGCATCAGGGGCGCCGCGGCGACGTACGTCGGCGCCCATGCCGTCCCGCCGCGGCCGGCCATCACCGTCGCCGTCCCGGTGGTCGCGGTCGGCGTCGCGGGCCTCTGGGGCGGCCGCAGCACGCGCACCGGCGTGACCGGCCGGCTCCGGTCGCTGATGCAGTCCGTTCGTGGCACCGAACGCAACCGGGCGAAGACGGCGGCCGTCGCCGGTGGGCTGCTGGCGGCCGGCTACGCCGTCGTCGGGACGGTCGTCGCGGTCGTCGCCGGCGGCTCGGCGGCGACGGCGCTCGTCGGCGGCCTCGTCTACGGGCTGGTCGTCGACGTCCCGACCGCCGTCGCGGGCGCGTTCTACTGACTGCCGACACCGGACCGCCGCGGCACCAACGCTTTGTGCGGGTGGCGTCAACCCCGGCGCGTGCTCGGCCTTCGAGCGGAGCCCGGCCCGACGGGGAGGGCAGGAGCGTGGTGAGCCTGGCATTGTCGGCCGGCCGGCTGCTCGCGGCGCTATTTTTGATCTTCCTCAACGGCTTTTTCGTCGCCTCCGAGTTCGCCTTCGTCCGGGTCCGGTCGACGGCCGTCGATCAGTTGGTCGAGGAGGGCCGGGCCGGCGCCGAAACGCTGCAGGAGGCACTCGGAAGCCTCGACGACTACCTCGCGGCGACGCAGCTCGGCATCACCGTTGCCTCGTTAGGGCTGGGCTGGATCGGCGAGCCGGCCGTCGCCGCCCTCATCGAGCCGCTGCTGGCGCCGCTGCTACCGGAGGGGGCCATCCACGTCGTTGCGGTCGGGATCGGCTTTGCCGTCGTCACGTTCCTGCACGTCGTCCTCGGTGAGCTGGCGCCGAAAACCGTCGCCATCGCCGAGGCCGAGCGGCTCGCGCTGCTGGTGGCACCGCCGATGAAGCTGTTCTACTACCTCTTTCTGCCGGGGCTAATCGTGTTCAATGGGGCGGCCAACGGGTTCACGAGCGCGATCGGGGTCCCACCGGCTTCCGAGACCGAGGAGACGCTCTCCGAGGAGGAGATCCGGCTGGTGCTAGGTCGCGCCGGCGAGGCCGGCACCGTCGACGACGACGAGGTACGGATGATAGAGCGCGTCTTCGAGCTCGACGACGTCACCGCCCGGGACGTGATGGTCCCGCGGCCGGACGTGGCGACGGTGCCGGCCGACGCGAGGCTGTCGGCACTGCGGACCGCCGTCGTCGAGGAGGGGTTCACCCGGTATCCGGTCGTCGACGACGAGGAGCTGGTCGGCTACCTCGACACGAAGGACGTCCTCCGGGCCGGCGCCGCCGGCGGTGACGTCGTCGCCGCCGACCTCACCCGGGAGCTGCCGATGGTCCCGGAGACGACGCCCGCCGACGACCTGCTCGCGACGCTCCGGGACGAGGAGCGGCAGATGGCCGCCGTCATCGACGAATGGGGGGCCCTCGAGGGGATCGCGACCGTCGAGGATGTCGTCGAGGTCGTCGTCGGTGACATCCGAGACGGCTTCGACGAAAGGGACGCCGAGCCGACCGTCGAGGAGCGGGGCGGCGGCTACGTCGCCGACGGGGCGGTCGGGCTCGCGAGGGCCAACGACGCGCTCGGGACCGACCTCGACAGCGACGCCTACGGGACGCTGGGCGGCGTCGTCCTCGAGCGGCTCGGCCGGCCGCCGGCCGTCGGCGACGTCATCGCGGTCGACGAGCTCCGGCTGGAGGTCAAGGCCGTCGACGGCGCCCGCATTGAGCGGCTGGCCGTCCGATACGACGACGGAGCGGACGAGGACGGCGAGACGTGACGGCCGCGGCTCACAGCGCCTCGACGGCCGTCTCGATCTCGTCGGTCGGCACCGGGTGAATCCACTCGTCGGTCGTCCAGGCGTGCCGGACGATGCCGTCGGCGTCGAGGACGAAAACGGCACGGCGGGCGGTCCGGACTCCCGCCATCCCGTCGCGTTCGACGAGCAGGTCGTAAGCTGCGGCGACGTCACCGTCGACGTCGGCGAACAGCGAGAAGGGGCTGTCCAGCCGCCGGAGAAATGCGTTGACCGCGTACGGGCCGTCCCGGACGACGCCGGAGACGACGACGCCGTCGCGGTCGGCCCAGCCGGCCCGCTCGTAGCGGCGCCACCAGTTCCGCGCGATCGCCGAGAAGACGAAGCCGCCGAAGACGACGATCGCGCCGCGGTCGCCGAGTCGGTCGGCGAGCGTCGTCGGCCGGAACGTCTGGCCGTCGCACAGCAACGCCTCGAACGCCGGGGCGGGGTCGCCGACCGCCGGTGGCGGTGTCATGCCGGTACGTCCTGCCGCCGGAGGTTAATACCGACGCTACCCGACGCCGGACTTTTGCGGCCGGCGGTCACAGCCCTGCGCATGTCGCTGACGCTCTACCGGCTCGAAGGGTGTCCGTTCTGCGAGTTCGTCGTCGACGAACTGGAGGAACTCGGCGTCGACTACGACAGCGTCTGGGTCGAAGGGCCGCACTCGGAGCGCGAGGAGGTGCGTGCGGTCTCCGGCCAGCGGCAGGTGCCGGTCGTCGTCGACGAGGAGTACGGCGTCGTGATGAGCCAGTCGGCGCGTATCCTCGAGTTCCTGGCGGCGACATACGGCGACGAGGCGGCCGACCCCGAGACGGCGTAGCTCGCACTGCCGGCTGTGACGACGTGAGGTGGGCCCGTCCGGACGATGGGGTCCCGGACGGTGTCCGCCCGGATACTGCTGAGGAGTCCCGAGGGAACTACGGCCGGCGGCGTCAGCCGTCGAGGTCGTGAGGGTCGAGGCCGGGGTCCTCGACGGCCGGGGCACCGACCGAGAGAACGACCCCCCGGTCGTCGCCGACATACCGGTGGCCGTGGCCGACCTCGGGGCCAGCGGCCCACAGCGTTCCCGGACCGACCTCGACCCGTTCGGTCTCGCCGGAGCGGCCCAGCTTCAGCGAGAACGTCCCCTCGAGGACGTAGTACAGTTCCTCCTGTTCGGCGTGGGCGTGGTAGCCGACCTCCTCGCCGGGCTCGAAGTGCCACACCGTCGCGCGCATCCGCTCGAGGCCGAGCAGGTCGCCGACCGGCCGGACATCCAGGTCCGGCGGTATCGCGTCGATCTCCGAGAGGTCGGTCACCGGCGCGTCCTCGAGAGCGAGCACCTCGTACTCCATGGCGCAGGGAGGGCGGCCGCCGACAAGGGCGTGACGGCCACGCGCTACGCTAGCATCGCCTCGGCCAGCCGCGGGAGCGCCTCCGTGACGTCGCCCCGGAGGTCGCACTCGGCGCGGTCCGACAGCGGCGTCGGCTCGAGGGTGGCGACGACCGTCGCGCCCCGCCCGGCGGCGGTCTGCGGCAGCGACGCCGCGGGCTCGACCGACAGCGACGAGCCGGCGACCAGGTAGGCGTCGGCCGACTCCGACGGCGACCGCGCCCGCAGCAGCGCCTACAGGTCGGCGGGACTTCCTCCTCTCGCACCCGGTCGAGAATCAGGTTGGCGTCCCGGCGGCGGCCGCAGCCGGTGCAGACGACGCGGCTGCCGTTGCCGTGGACCGCGACGGGGTCGTCGCTGCCGACAGCCCGGTGGAGGCCGTCGACGTTCTGCGTGACCGGCCCGTCGAGCTCGCCGGCGGCCTCCAGCCGCGCCGGCGCCGGTCGGCGCGACGGCGCTGTCGGCGTCGCGTATCGCCTCGGCAGCGACCTTCAGTTCCCGTCGGTTCGTGACGGCCGGTGCGATGGCGAGGAAAAAGGTTCGCCCTCAGCGGCGCCGCAGCGCGACGATCACGGCGACGGCGACGACGGCGACCGCCGGCGTGAAGCCGGCGCCCTCCGCGGCCGTCGGCGTCTCGACGACGCGCCGGCTCCAGCCGGCCGTTGCCGTGGGCTCCGGCGTCGTGGTCGCCGCCCCGGGCGTCGCCGTCGGCGTCGCGGTCCGGGCGGCCGGCCGGTCGGTCGGCGTGGCGGCCGTCGTGGCGGCCGGCGTCTCCCCGCCCGCCGCCGGGTTCGCGCCGGCGTCGCCCGACGACGTCGCCGTCGGGGTCGGCGTCGACGCCTCGCGCTCGGAGGGCGGCGGCCCGAGCGTCTCGACGGCTTCCTCGCGGCTCGCGCAGTCGCAGACGTAGAACCAGTGGCTGAACGTCGGCCGCTCCTGGCGGACCTCGGTACCGTTTTCGAACTCGCCCTCGTTGACCGTCGCGAACCGGTACCAGCCGGCGGCGTCGGGGTTGTCGACGCAGTCCCGCTGTGCGCTGACGAACCGGTCGCCGCGGTAGATCTCCAAGGGGGCGCCGAAATCGTCCGGGGCGTACCAGTCGACCTGGAGCCGCTCGACGTACGCCCAGTCCGTCGTCGTCAGGTCGCCGTACTCGCCCAGTTCGGCCTCGTAGCGGTCCCGGACATCGGTGTCCTGGGAGAAGGACTTGACGCTCTCGGTGGCCGTCTCGTCGATGCGGCGCTCGCCCTCGTAGGTGGCGTCGCGGTCGATGCCGAACTCCTCGGTGTTGTCCGCCGCACAGTCCGACGGGACCGGTCGGTAGGTGACGGTCCGGGTGAGATAGAACTTCTCGTCCTCGGGGATCCCGTAGCTTATCGACTCCGTCCAGTAGCTGCGGTCGGTCGCCCCCGGCCGGCGCTGGTCGGCCGCGCTCGCGCCGTAAGTGTCGACCCGGACGTCGCTGGCGCCGCGCTCGTAGTCGGACCGGTCGTAGTGAGAGCCGACGACGACCGCCGAGGCGGCGCCCGCGACCAGCGCCCCGATCAGGACGGCCGAAAACAGCAGCCGACCGACGTTCCCTCCGTCCGGCCTCACGGTCGGCGGTTCGGGTCTGCGACTGTTAACTCTGTATCATCGCGGCCGCTACTGCGGTTCGACCTGGCCGGCGAGTTCGCTGTCGGGGTCGTGTTCGGTGTGGATGTTGACGACGCCGCCGCTGGACCCCAGCTCGGCGTTTTCGAGCTCGGAGACGAGCGCCGACACCGTCTCGATCTCGCCGTCGTAGTCGCCCGATGGATTGACATCGTCGTCCGTCACCGTGCCGGTGATGGTGTCGCCGTCCGCCGCCAGCATCTCGCCGCTGAGCACCGCCTCGTCGGCGTGTTCGGAGCCTTCCGGCTCGAAGAACCGAACGAGGTAGCCGCCGTCGGCCGCCCCGTCACCGTGGATGTGGACGCCGTTGACCGCGCCTTCGAGGTTCTCGTAGGAGACCTCGAACGACAGCCCCTCGCCGGTCTCTTCGAGGGTGGTCCCGCCGGTTCCGTCGGAATTGGAATCCTCGTGGCCGGGGATGGAGTCGTTGTCGGACAGCGAGGCCGTGAAGGCCGTCGCGGCCTCCCCGTCGTCGGGTCCGTTGCCGCCGTCCGCGGCCTCGTCGCCGCCGCCGCTACACCCGGCGAGGGCGACACCGACGGTCGCCGCACCGAGGGATTTCAGCATCGTACGTCGTGAAGTTGGACTCGTCATGACGGTCGGTCGAATTAACGACCAAGCAACAGTTATATTCTGCCATCTCGAGTCAGCGAGGGGATCCTGCCCTGCCCTTCCCTGTGAGTGGCGGATGTTCCGACGCTCCGTCAGAACCGAGGAGCGGATAGGGCGGGTGAGAATCGCGTAAGCCCCCTGCCACAATCTACCGGCTACAACACGACCGACTCCCCGACAGTACGTAACTATTTAAGTAGTATTTATACTTCTCCAAATACCCATGGCTACTGTGGAGCTTCGCCGGACTGCCGTCGTGAAACTCGACGTAGACGACGATGCTCACCAGTTTCTCCAAGAGACGATAGACCAGTTCAAACAGGCCGCTCAGATGGTTGCAGACGACGGCTGGAACGGCACAGAGGCACAAGTCTAGTTCTGGAGGGGCGACCGGTCACCTTGCCCTCAAGTCGGGGACGTTGAACGTGAACGGCATCCACACGCCTACCACTATTTAATGGGTAGAACGGGAGTCTACCGACAAGCTCCGCACGACTCCCTCGCACACTCCATCGAGCCGTCTCGACTCGACGCCTGG
This sequence comes from Halobacteriales archaeon QS_8_69_73, assembly GCA_003022945.1. Classification (GTDB taxonomy): domain Archaea; phylum Halobacteriota; class Halobacteria; order Halobacteriales; family Haloarculaceae; genus Natronomonas. The sequence goes on from PXRZ01000007.1 coordinate 21,037, forward strand.
AACCGGTTTCGTCGCCGGAAGCGCCTGCAACAGTCGGGCCGACGGCGATCGGACGTTACTCGGTGGTGGCCTGTCGACGGTCCTCCGGACCGAAGGCGGCCTCGCCGTCGTTGTCGAGTCCGTCGGGTCGTTCCTCCCCATCGACGTTGACATCGCCGCCATCATCGTCATCCTCATCCTCATCCTCGCCGTCTCGATTGCAGCCAGCAAGGCCGACTGCAATCGTCGCGGCGCCGATGGACTTTACCACGCCACGGCGGGTTTCTGACATCGACATGATCCACTCGTCGCGTCATTCGGCTGAATGATATACCCTTCGGCCAATCGATGTTCGCGACCGAACCGCCCCCGCCCGACGGAATGCAACCGTCGGGTCCGGGATGACCGGCCGGAGCCGGCTTCCCTGAACCCCGACGGACCGCGGCCGTCACCCGATGTCGGGGGCCTCGACCCGGCCGCCTTCGGCTTCCGTCTCGGGGAACATCTTCCCCGGATTGAGGGTGTCGTTGGGGTCCAGCGCCAGCTTCAGCACCCGCATCGCCTCGACGCCGTCGGCGCCGTGTTCCAGCTCCAGGAACCGGCGCTTGCCCATGCCGACGCCGTGTTCGCCGGTGGCGGTACCGCCCCATTCGACCGCCCGCTCGACGATGCCGTCGTAGACGGCCTCTGCTCGGCGCTCGGCGTCGGGGTCGTCGGGGTCGATCAGCGCCGCGTAGTGGACGTTGCCGTCGCCGGCGTGGCCGAAACACGGCAGCGGCAGGCCGTGTTCGTCGGCGAGCTCCTTGGCGTACCGGACGATATCCGGGTACCGGCTTATCGGAACGGTAACGTCGCCCGGGTGTCTCGGTTCGAGGTCGGGATCGTACTGCTGGACCGCGAAGGCCAGTTCGTCGCGGGCGCGCCAGATCTCTGCCATCCGGTCGTCGCCGGCGATCTCGAACGTCTCGACGTCGTGGGCGTCCAGCACCGTCTCGAAGAAGGCGATCTCCTCGTCGACGCCGTGGTTGGCGTGGAACTCGACGAAGATCGTCGCCCCGTCCGGGAGGCCGGTGCCGAGGTAGTCGTCGGCCATCTCGGCGGCCAGCGGGTCGACGAGTTCGAGTTTGGCGACGTCGACGCCCGACTGGACGACGTCGGCGACCGCCTCCGCGGCGTCGTCCATCGAACCGAAGACGGCGCGGCCGCCCCGGATCTGCTCCGGGCGGCCCGCCAGCTCCAGCGTCGCCCGCGTGACCACCCCCAGCGTCCCCTCGCTGCCGACGATCACGTCGGTGAGGTTGTACCCCGAGGAGGTCTTGATGGCCTTGCTACCGGTCTCGACGACGGTCCCGTCGGCCAGGACTACCTCCAGCTCCAGCACCCAATCGGCCACCTCGCCGTACCGGACGGTTCGCTGGCCGGCGGCGTCGTTGACGATCATGCCGCCGATCGTCGAGAGGTTCGACGACGACGGCATCGGCGGGAAGAACAGCCCGTCCTCGGCGGCCGTCTCCTCGATAACGTCGCCCATGACGCCCGGCTCGACGTCCATCTGCAGGTCCGCCGGCCGGACGTCCAGCACCGCGTCCATCTTCGTCATGTCCATGCTGACGCCTTCGAACAGCGGGACGGCATTGCCTTCCATCGACGTCCCTGCGGCGTACGGCGTGACGGGGACGCCGCGGTCGTCGGCCGCCGCTAGCACCGCCGAGACGTCGGCCGTCGACGCCGGCCAGACGACGGCGTCCGGGGTGACGCCGAGTCCCACCTCCGCCGCCACCCAGTCGGCCGCGTGGCTCTCGCGGGCGGCCGTCTCGAAGGACACCTCGCCGTCGAGTTCCAGTTCCGATAGAAACGAGCAGTCGTGGCCCATGCCGGATGCCCGCGGCCGAGAGCGCATAAAACCACGCGCGCTGCGGCTGATGGTGTTTGGTGAGGGGGAAGTAGCGTATTTTGACGGCGATGACGGCGTGTCCGAACGCCCCCTCCCGCTCGCGGACTGTGCCTCGCTGTCTCCGGAGGTCGGCGATTCCCGGGAGTGAGCGGATCGGAGATCCGCGATCTACGGAAGAGCTTCGCTCTTCCGGTATGACGAAGACGGCTCGCGGGAGCCGTCGTTCGAACCACGCTCCTGTGTCGTTGCTCCTCCCGCTCGCGTCTTCACGAGGCTTCCCTCGCTACGCTCGCTCGGCCTCGCTCCGCGAGCGGTCGGCCCCGTTCGACGCCGGCCGATCGGCTGGCTCTCAGTAACTAAATACAACGGACCAACCGACGGAAGCCTCTTTAGGCGCGTGGCGCGATGGGGGCGACATGGCGAGCGACGACCTCCAGGGCAGCCTCGCGGAGGTAGGGTCGCGGTTCGACTTCGGCGAGTACGAGATCGAGGCCTACCTCGCGGTGCTGGAGCACGGCCGGCTGACCGCCTCGGAGATCGCCGAACGGACCGACATCCCACAGCCGCGGGTGTACGACACGGTCAGGAGCCTCTCGGAGAACGGGCTGGTCGAGCTGCGGGAGTCGCGCCCGATGCAGGTGCTGGCGGTCGACCCCGAGGAGGCCTTCTCCGACGTGCAGTCGACGCTGTCGACGCTCGTGGGCGGCCTCTCGGAGCGGTACAGCCGGCCGACGCGGGACTCGGAGGCCGTCTCGCTGGTGAAGTCCCGACAGACCGTCCTGCGGTACATCGAGGAGGTGATCGCGACCGCGGACTACGAGCTGGTGCTGTCGCTGACGCCGGACCTGCTCGCTCGCTACGAAGAGCAGCTGGCCGAGCGTCGCGACGCCGGCGTCACCATCGAGCTGCTGTTGGCACCGGCGGCGGACGTGCCGGCGCCGTCGGAGTATCACTACGCCGGCGTGGCGACGGAGGTCCGGGCCCGTCGCGGCGTCACCACGCCGGTCGTCGCCGTCGGCGACGGCACGTACTCCGTCTACACCACCCGCGAGGGGCTGCAGGCCGACGGCGACCGCTACGGGGTCATCTTCAACCGCTCGGAGCTGGGCTTTCTCGTCTCCGGCTTCCTCAACACCGTCGTCTGGACGTCGGCGACGACGCTGGCCGACACCCGGAACGGCCGTCCGTTCCCGCGGCGCTACGCGACGGTCCGCCGCTGCGTCGAGGACCTCGACGGCGGCGACGGCCAGTTCTACGCCACCGTCCGGGGCCGGGACATCGAAACCGGCGAGCGGCGAACGGTCGACGGCGCCGTCGTCGACGTCTCCGTCGGCACCAACCGCGAGACCGCCGCCGTCACCATCGAGACCGACGACGGCCGCGTCGACGTCGGGGGCCAGGTGGCCGCCCTCGAGGACATCGAGGCCTACGAGATCGCCGTCGACCGGGAGGCGCCGCCGGAACTATGAACTATGAACTATGAACTGTGAACTCGGGTCCGAGTGAGCTCTTCCGGCGGCGGTAGCCTTTACCCCCTGGCCGGCCGAGACGTGGTATGACACTACACACCCGCGACGTCGAACGCGACGTCGACGAGCTGAGTTCGCTGCTCGGCGAGGTGCTGGCCGAGCAGGCGTCGCCGGCGGCGCTGGAGACCGTCGAGACGCTCCGAACTAGCGCCATCGACTACCGCCGCGGCGAGACGGCCTCGCGGACGCCGCTGCGGACCGAGCTGGCGGGACTGGAGCCGGAAACGCGGGAGGTCGTCGCCCGGGCGTTCGCCACCTACTTCGAGCTGCGGAACGTCGCCGAGGAGCGCGAGCGGGTCCGGGCGGTCCGGGAGGGCGTCCAGGCGGGGACGCTGGCCGACAGCGTCGCCGCCGCCGTCGAGCGGCTGGCCGACGCCGGCGCCGACGCCGCGACCGTCCGGCAGGTGCTCGACGACGTCCTCATCGAGCCGACGTTCACCGCCCACCCGACGGAGGCCCGCCGCAAGACGGTGAAGGCGAAGCTGCGGTCGGTCGGCGAGCAGCTGCGGGCCCTCGACGAGCGGCGACTCACCGACCGCGAGCGCCGGCGGATCGAGCGGGAGCTCGAGGCGGAGGTGACGAGCCTCTGGCAGACCCCACAGATACGGGACCGGCGGCCGGAGGTGACCGACGAGGCGCTGAACGTCCAGTGGTACCTCGAGAACACGCTGTTCGACGTCGTCGGGGACGTCTACGACGAGCTGGAGGCGGCGCTGTCGGAGTTCTACCCCGGCGTCGAGGTGCCGAAGCTGTTCGAGTTCCGCTCGTGGGCCGGCAGCGACCGCGACGGCAACCCCTACGTGACGCCGGACGTGACGACCGAGACGCTGCGGCGCCAGCGGGCGGCCGTTCTCGAGCGGTACCGCGAGGAGTGCAAGCGGCTGTCGGGGGTGTTGAGCCAGGACGACCGGACGCTGTCGACCGGCGAGCCGTTCGACGAGCGGCTGGCCGCCGACGAGAGACGGCTGCCGGAGGTCGCCGAGACCGTCGCCGAGCGGTACCCCGGCGAGCCGTACCGCCAGAAGCTGAAGTTGATGCGCGAGCGGCTCGAGCGCGTCGGCGACGTCCGGCCGGGCGGCTACGACGACGTCGCGGAGCTGCTGGCGGACGTCGAGGCCATTGCCGACAGCCTCCGGGCCAACGGCGCCGAGGTCATCGCCGCCTCGCAGGTCGATCCCCTCGCCCGCCGCGTCGACACCTTCGGCTTCACCTTCGCCAGCCTCGATCTGCGGGACCACCGGCGGAACCACACCGAGACGGTCGCGGCCGTCTTCGGAGCCGAGGGCGTCGACTACGCCGGGATGGACGAGGCCGAGCGCGTCGAAACGCTCACCGAGGCCGTCCTCCAGCCGGAGCCGGTCGTCGACGTCGGCGACCGCTCGGGGTACGGGGAGACGCCGACGCGGGTGCTGCGGCGGTTCGAGGCCCTCGCGGAGTGGCAGCGGGAGTACGGCGTCGACGCCGTCGACACTTACTGCATCTCGATGACCGAGGAGCCGAGCCACGTCCTGGAGGTGCTGTTTCTCGCCGACCAGGCCGGCGTCGTCGACCTGCCGGGCCACTGCGGGCTCGACGTCGTCCCGCTTTTGGAGACCAAGTCCGCGCTGTCCGGCGCCCGCCGCATCATGGGGACGCTGTTCGAGAACGACGCCTACGCGGCGGCGCTTGCGGCCCGCGGCGACGTCCAGGAGGTGATGATCGGCTACTCCGATTCCAACAAGGAAAACGGCTTCCTGGCGGCCAACTGGTCGCTGTTCCGCAACCAGAAGCGGCTGGTGGCCATCGCCGACGACTTCGACGTCGAACTGCGGCTGTTCCACGGCCGCGGTGGCTCCATCTCCCGCGGCGGCGGCTCGATGAACGAGGCGCTGCTGGCGCTGCCGACCGAGACGGTGACCGGCCAGGTGAAGTTCACCGAACAGGGCGAGGCCATCGCCGAGAAGTACGCCACCCCGACCATCGCCAAGCGGAACCTCGAGCAGATGCTGAACGCCCAACTGCGGGCCCGCCACCGGGCGCTGGCCGACGACGACGACGGGCCACCGGCCGGCAGCGACGACGCGATGGAAACGGCCGCCGCGGCCGCCCGTGAGGCCTACCGCGGGCTGCTCGACGCCGACGGCTTCGTCGCGTACTTCGAGGAGGCGACGCCCATCCGGGTCATCGAGGAGCTGAACCTCGGCTCCCGGCCGGCCTCCCGTTCCGGCGAGCGGTCGGTCGAGGATCTGCGGGCCATCCCGTGGGTGTTCGCCTGGACGCAGGCCCGCTGTATCGTCCCCGGCTGGTACGGCCTCGGCGCCGGCCTGGAGGCGTACCTCGAATCGGGCGGCGACCGCGAGACGCTGCGGCGCTACTACGAGGAGTGGCCGTTCTTCCGGACGACGATCGACAACGCCGCGCTGTCGCTGGCCCGGACCGACCTCGAGATCGCCGCCGAGTACGCCGACCTGGCGGCCAACCGCGAGGCGTTCTTTCCCCGCATCGAGCGCGAGTACGAGCGGGCCGTCGACGTCGTCGCCGACGTCGCCGGCCGGGACCGCCTACCCGCGAAGGAGTGGGTCGCGGAGAACCTCGAGCGCCGGAACCCGTACGTCGACCCGCTGAACCTGCTGCAGGCCCGGCTGTTGGACCGCGAGGCGCTCACCGACCGCGAGGACCGGACGCTCCGGCTGACGGTGAAGGGCATCGCCGCCGGGATGAAGTCGACGGGATAGGTACCCGGGGTCGAGTCACAACGGTAACAGCGCGGAAGCCCACGGCTTAGCCGTCCCCAGAACGCTTCGCGTTCTTGCTGTGCCAGTCAGAAATCTTTGATTTCTGACGACGTGGGAGGAAGCGCGGAAGCTTGATGTGACTCCGAATCGACCGTAGAGATACGTCCCACAGGCCCACAAGCGGTCGGTGGGACGGGCTGTCCGCCAGCCAGCCCCGGAGTCAGGGGACGCCGATTGGGTCCCTCCGACTCCCGACACGGAAGCCACCTGAGAGAGCCCCTGATCAGGAAGCCGGGGGCGTGGAGCTTTCGAGCCGGGAGCGCGAAACCCGGGAGTCCCACCGACAAGCCCACGAGTTTACTCGTGGGCAGCTGACCCGCTGGTTTTAATTCGAGGGGGCCGAAACCCCGAATTATGAGCCTCGAGACGGTACTCCTGGCAGTCGGCGAGCGCGACAAGGGTCGAACCGACCGACTCGCGGCGACGGCGGTCGACGTCGCGGGTCCCGCGGGTGCGACCGTGGCGCTGAGCCACGTCTTCACGACCGAGGAGTACGACGCCGCCCGGCGGGATCTGGACGCCGACCCTGAAAGCGAGGTGACGCCGGACAAGGTGGCGAAACGCTACGCCACCATCCGGACGCTGGGCGACGCCCTCGAGGCGGCCGGCGTCGACTTCGACTGGTACGGCCGTCTCGTCGACGACGAGGACGGGGAGGGAGGGGTCGTCGTCGACCTCGCCGAGGAACTGGACGCCGACATGGTCGTCATCGGCGGCCGGAAGCGCTCGCCGGCCGGCAAGGCCGTCTTCGGGTCGACCGCCCAGGACATCCTGCTGGAGGCGCCGTGTCCGGTCACCTTCGTCCGGGGGGAGTGACCGCGCCGGCCGGCTACGGCTCCCGGCGTCTGGCGACGCGACCGACGTACACCCCGGCGATCACCAGCATGACGACCAGCGCCGCCAGCGTCACGACCTGCGGCAGGTTCCCGTCCAGCAGCGCCAGCAGCAAGAACGGGGTCACGGCCGCCGCCGCGAGGAGATGGACGCCGGTCACCAGCTGCGAGAGCGAGAACGGTCCGGGAACCGGCTCGCCGCCGGCGGCCGCGACGTCGTCGTACTCGGGGTCGAGGTACTCCTCGGCGTCGTCATCGTCGTCCATGCGCCGGGTTGGGGCGCCGTTCCCCTGAGCCTGACGGCAGCCGTCACGGCCACGTTCAGCTGCGCGAGAGCCGGCCGGTCAGCCGGCGTCGGGCGGGGCCTCGTACGGGGCCGACCGCTCGCGGAGCGAGCGAGAGGGGGCGTTCGAAAACGCCGTCATCACCGCCGAAAGACGCTACTCGCTCCTCACCGAAGGCTATCGCCGTCACCGGCGGAGCCGCCGCCGGTCGCCGGTGCCGCCCGTCATCGCGCTGGCGAGGGCGCCTCGCAGCACCACGTCGTTGCCGAGCGTCGTCGGCCGTATCTCGGGGACGTTCGAGAACACCCGCTCGGGGACCCGCTCGCGGAGTTCGCCCACCACGACCTCGGGGTTGCCGGTCGCGACGGCGCCGCCGACGTAGACGACGATGGGCGCGTAGGCGTCGACCAGCGTCGCTACCCCGAGGGCGTTCCACTCGGCGACCCGCTCGAGGACGCGGTCGGCGAGGGGATCGTCGCCGGCGGCCGCGAAGACGTCGGCGGCGTCGAACTCCGGCGACGACAGCGGCAGCTCCGTCGGCTCGCCGTCGTGGAGGTGCCGGGCGTACCGCGGAACCGACGACCCCGAGCAGTACGCCTCCCAGTGGCCGCGGCCGCCGCAGCCGCAGGTCATGGCGCCGTCGGGATCGAGGGTAATGTGACCGAGTTCGCCGGCGTTGCCGTCCCATCCCGAGAGGACGTTGCCGTCGACGCAGACGCCGGCGCCGATGCCCGAGGAGATGGTGAGGTAGGCCATGTCGTCGGGGTTGCGCTCGGCGTGGAACCGTTCGCCGATGACGCCGGCGGCGGTGTCGTTGTGGAGGTGGACCGGGGCGTCGACGAGCTCCTCGAGCGGGCCGGCCAGCGGGATGGTGTCGACGCCGTCGGGTAGGTTCGCCGGCCCCTCGACGGTGCCGGCCGCGAGATCGAGCGGGCCGATGGAGCCGACCCCCGCGGCGGCGACATCCCCGGGGGCGACGCCGGCCGCCTCGCAGGCCGCCCGCACCGCGTCCAGCACCGCCTCGGTGACGGCGATTCCCGACGGTCCCTGCGGCGTCGGTCGGCGGTCCCGCCCGATGACGGTCCCGTCGTCGTCGCCGACGACCGCCCGGACGTTCGTCGCCCCGAGGTCGACGCCCGCGTAGTGTGCCATCGGCCGAATGAGGGGAGCGCTCGGACTTAACGGGCCTGGATTCCGTTCGCGGCGCCCGGACCTCGAGCCACGAGCATATGTACCTCGCGGGACCATCGTCGCCCATGGAGTACACGCGACTCGGCTCGACCGGCCTGGAGGTGTCGAGGCTCTGTCTCGGCTGCATGAACTTCGGCGACGGCGAGCCGTGGATGATCGGCGACCGGGCGGCGAGCATCGACCTCATCCACCGCGCGCTGGATGGCGGCATCAACTTCCTCGACACGGCGAACATCTACTCCGGCGGCGAGTCCGAGGAGATCGTCGGCGAGGCCATCGAGAGCCGCCGACGGGACGAACTCGTCGTCGCGACGAAGGTGTACTGGGACACCCACGACGGCCCCAACGGCAGCGGCCTCTCCCGGAAGCACATTATCGACCAAGCCTACCAGAGCCTCGACCGCCTCGGCGTCGACTACATCGACCTGTACCAGATCCACCGCTTCGACGAGGAGACGCCGGTCGAGGAGACGCTGTCGGCGCTGACCCACCTCGTCGACGAAGGCGTCGTCCGGTACGTCGGAGCCAGCACGATGACCGCTTACGAGTTCACGAAGCTACTGTACACCGCCGACGCCGAGGGCTACGAGCGGTTCGTCTCGATGCAGCCGGAGTACAACGCCGTCGACCGCCACGAGGAGGCCAACGTGCTACCGGCCTGTGCCGGCGAGGACGTCGGCGTCGTCCCGTGGTCGCCGCTGGCCGGCGGCTTCCTTTCCGGCAAGTACGATCCCGACGGCGAGGTGCCGGAGGGGACGCGGGCGGCCGACGACGACTACACCCGCGATCGGTTCACCGAGGAGAACTGGGCGGTACTGTCGGAGCTACAGTCGGTCGCCGACGAGCAGGGGGTCTCGACGGCACAGGTGGCGCTCGCGTGGCTGCTCGAGCGTCCCGTCGTCGACGCCCCGATAATCGGCCCGCGCACGGAGGCCCACCTCGATGACGCGCTGGGGGCCGTCGACGTCTCGCTGTCGGCGGCCGAGGTAGAGCGCATCGCCGAGCCGAAGACGCCGCGGTGGCCGGCACCCGGCAAGGACACCTAATACTGGCTGCTATACGTCGTCCCGGTGTCGGCTGCACGCCGGCGTACGGTCGTACCGATGGACGGTTGCAGCACTCAGCGTGCGGGTCGAGGGCGACCCCGGGCGCTCCGGCGGGACGAGACGTCGGACGGGATCAAACCCGGAGTGCCGTGTCTCCCACCGGCTCGCCGTGGACGGCCCGGTACACCGTCGGGAAGGCCGCGAGGCCGACCGCCTGAACGACGCCGCCGAGAAGCGTGAGCCACCACGAACCCAGCGTGACGACCACGAGCGCGACGCCCATGGTGGCGGTCAGGTAGACCGCGCTGAAGTGGCCGAACCGTAGCGGAATCGAGGACAGTTCGGCGCGGCGCGGCCAGGCGCCGACGTCGATTCGTCCGCTCCGAAACGCCGCGAGTGCGACGCTCCCGGCGCCGATAGCCGCCAGCCCCGATAACGAAACGGCGTCCGGGTAACGGCTCTGCAGCAACGCGACCACCACGAAGGCCGGCGTCGAGAGAAATGACAGCTCCATGACCCCGAAGAAGACCTCCTCGAGCCGCGCCAGCAGTCCAGTTTCGGATTCGCTCATGATGAAGATGTCGTCGACCGGCAGGTGGACCTGCGGTTGCCGGCCCGGATTATTAAGTCGTTCGACACGCGGAGAACGACCGGATATAGATGTTTGCTCCGTTTCGAGGCCCGTATCTATATGTATGATGGGTATTAACAACGGCTGTGATGGCTGGTAACGCACGGACGGGCGCCGACGGCGGCGTCTCGAGGCGGCAGGTTCTCGCGGCCGCGAGCGCGACGGGCGTGGTCGGGAGCGTCGCGGGCTGTCTCGGTGGCGGCACCGACTCGCTACAGATAACGATGGACCAGGAGTGGGCCGGAGCCGCGGATACCGTCAAGGACGCCCTCTACGACGCGGGACTCGACGAGGACATCCGTATCGAGATCCTTCCCGGCGACTTCGACTCCGGGGCACGACGGGCCAGTTTCACCTCGGCACTGGACGCCGGCCGGTCGCGGCCGGACATGTTCATGATGGACACCTTAGAGTACGTCGAAAGCGACTACCTCCAGGCGGCGGTGGACGCCGCGAGTCATCCGGGGTCGGATGCCCTCTACGGGCTCCCGCTGTTCCAGGGGTACCCGGTGTTACACTACCGGAAGGACCTCGTCGAGGCCGCCGGCTACGACACCTCCGGGTGGGCCACCGAGCCGATATCCTGGAATCGCTTCGCGGAGGTCGCGGCCGACGTCGTCGATCAAAACGGAGAACTCGACTACGGGTTCACGACGCAAGCGGCCAACTACGTGGGGACGGCCTGCTGTACGTTCAACGAGATGATGACCTCGTTGGGCGGGGCGTACTTCGGCGATCACGAGAACCTGTTCGGACCCGTCGGCGACCGGCCGATCACCGTCGACGAGGAACCGGTCCACGAAACCATCCGGATGATGCGTGCGTTCATGTACGGTCCCGACGCCGAGTACGCCAACTCCGACCTGCCGCGGGTGACCAACGGCAACCTCGTCCAGTTCACCGAAGAGCCGTCCCGCCAGCCGTTCACCGACGGTCGGGCGGCGTTCATGCGCAACTGGCCGTACGCGATTCCCATCAACCTCAGCGACGGCGGGTTCACCGCGGGGGAGGACTACGACGTGATGCCGCTGCCCTACGGCGTCGAGGAGGGCGTCAGCGCCTACGAGGGAGCCGGCGGCTCGAGTCACGCGCTCGGCGGCTGGAACCTCGCGATCAACGAAAACACCACCCGCCTCGAAGAGTGTGTCGCCGTCCTGGAGGCGTTCGCGAACCCGGAGGTGATGCTGACGGTACTGGGAGAGATCGGTCTCCTGCCGCCGGACCCGTCGGTGCTCGAGGCGGCCGACGAGTCGACGGTGGGAGGACTCGCCCAGTTCGTCGACACGCTGACCGTCGCCGGCAAGAACACGGTCCCCCGGCCGGTGACCGCGGCCTGGCCTGACGAGTCGCCGCGGATAGCCAGCCAGGTGACCGCCGCCTACCGGGGCGTGAAGTCCCCCGAGGAGGCGATGGGTGATCTGAAGGAGCGGCTCGAACTCGTCGAAACGGAGGTGCAGTAACCGGTCATGACGACGAAACAGGAATCCGACACCAGACTGTTGATGCGGCCGCTGAACTGGCTCGAAACCAGAAGCGAGGAGGTATTCGCGTACGTGCTACTGGCGCCGGCGTTCGCCCTTCTGGCCATCGTCGCCTTCTTCCCGCTGGTGCGGACGTTCCAGTTTTCGCTTCTGTCCGATCAGGTTTCCGACCCGTCGC
>PXRZ01000008.1:0-8486 GCA_003022945.1 Halobacteriales archaeon QS_8_69_73
GTAGGCGGCCGGCTCCGGGTCGGTCGTCGTCCGCACCTCTCCGGCGACCGACCGCATCGCCTCGAACGACGCCGCGTCGTCGAACTCGACGAGCGTCGGTACCTCGTACCCCTCGGGGGTGTGGTTCAGGACGTAGCGGTACTCCGCGTCGAACGCCGACGACGAGGCGTCGGCGCTGGCCGCACCCGGCAGCGCGAGCGCACCGCCGGTCGCCGCCGACAGTTGGACGAACCGGCGCCGCGAAACCGGCGCCGCTTCGAAAGGATCCTCGGACATGTGACTCGGGCGTCCAGTTATTTTCCGCCGTACAAAAGGCTTGACAAAGGCGTCCGAACATACTACCGCGAACGTCCGCCGGGGACGCACGGGGAACCAGCCGCGAGGCGGTACCACGATTCGGCCGGCCGAGGGCGGCTTCGTGGCGACAAGAGGACGGCAACCTGAATAAGACTTCTCTGAATGGACAGGTGGATACACTCCGTGTCTTCGGTCGGTTCTGCGAATCAATTATCCCCGACACATAAGAGACGCCGTTGTATTAGTCCGTCTATGTGCATAAGTCTCGACGAACTCGATTCTCACCTTTTCAAGTGTGCCGACATCATCCGGGACGCCGTCGACTCGACGGATTACAAAGACTACATCCTCCCGCTGGTCTACTACAAGACGATCTCGGACAACTTCGAGGTACAGCGCGAGAAGTACGTCGAAGAGTACGGTGAGGAACACGCCAACCGACCGAACATCTACGACGTTCCGTATGTCCCAGATGGCTACCTATGGAACGACCTCCGGGCGGTCAACGAGAACATCGACGAGGCGATCAACGACGCCTTCGACGCACTCCGGGAGGCGAACGACGGCGAGGTCGAAGGAGTGTTTCGAGCCGACTACGTCGCCGAGGACGCCCTGACAGACGACCGACTTACTCGGCTGATCGAACATCTGACTACCCACGACCTCGACAACGACAGCGTCCCGCCGGATATGCTCGGCGAGGCGTACATGGATCTGGTTCGTCACTTCGCCGAGGAAGAAGGGAAATCGGGCGGGCAGTTCTTTACACCCCCTCACATCGTCCAGTTGATGGTTCGTCTCCTCTCCCCGTTCGAGGACGGCGACACCGTCCACGACCCAACAGTCGGATCCGGTGGGATGCTCGTCGAGGCGGCGACCCACTACCGGGACGAGCAGGGCGGTGACCCGTCGAAACTCCGCTTCACGGGACAGGAGATCAACCCCGACATCGCCGCGATTGCGAAGATGAACCTCTCGATTCACGGCCTCAGCGGTCGAGTCGAACGCGAGGACTCCCTCCTCCGACCGCAGTTCACCGACAACGGCGAACTCACGCGGTTCGATTACGTCCTCGCCAACTTCCCGTTCTCGTCCGACTGGCAGAAAGACGAACTTCAAGACGATACGTACGAACGCTTCGACTGGCACGAGAAACTCCCACGGGCTGACCGGGGCGACTATGCGTTTATTATGCATATGGCGGAGCAGTTACAGACGCCCGAGGAGGACGGCGAGGGCGGACAGGCGGCTATCGTTATCCCCCACGGCGTGCTCTTCCGAAAGCACGAGCAACGGTATCGGAGGCCGATGCTGGAACGGGATATGGTCGAGGCGATTATCGGCCTTCCGGAGAACCTGTTCCAGAACAACGCGATCCCCTCGGCTATCCTCGTGCTGAACACCGACAAGCCAGCCGAACGTGAGAACGAAGTCCAGTTCATCCACGCCGCCGACGAGGACTTCTATCGGGAGGAATCAAACCAGAATATCCTGACCGACGACGGACTGGATCATATCGTCGAGAACTTCGACGAGTGGCGAACCGAGGAGCGGGTGAGTCGGACGGTCTCGCTGGACGAGATCGAAGAGAACGACTACAACCTGAATATCGCGCTGTACGTCGATACGACCGAACCCGAGGAGGACATTGACGTTGCCGACGAGTTAACCCAGTTACGAGAGTTACAGGCTGAACGCGACGAGATCGAGGCCCGGATGACACAGCATATGGAGGCGTTGAATTATGAGTGAACAAGAGTCGACGCTGAATGAGTTTACCGATAGTGACATACTGGAATCAGGCAAGAAGTGGGAATCGGTGAAGTTGGAGGATATTGCCCGAAAACGGTCGAACAATGTCGACCCTGAAGAGGTGGCCATTGACCGTCACATCGGCTTAGAGCATATTCAGCCTAACACGCCTACACCCGACTGGGAACCAGTAGACGATCTGTCGAGCACTAAACGTCGCTTTGAAGCTGGTGATATTCTATTCGCCAAACTCCGTCCAAATTTGGAAAAATCAGCCCAGCCCGACTTCGAAGGCATAGCCTCAACTGATATTTTCCCTATCGTTGCGACAGAAGGCATCAACTCGAAATACCTTCTCTACCAGCTAAGTTCAAAGCCTGCATACGACCACGCACGAAGAACGTCTGTCGGAACGCGCATGCCACGAACGTCGTGGAACCTATTCAGTAATTACGAGTTTCAACTCCCATCTGTCGAAGAACAGCATAAAATCGCCACCGTACTCTACACCGTCGATCAGGCGATTCAGAAGACCGAAGAAATCCGGGAGAAGGCCAAAAGTGTTGAGGAGGTTGCTAAGACCGAATTCTTCACACACGGTTACTCAGAGTGGGATGTACAGGAGTCTGTTGAGTGGCGGTGCAGGGCTAATCAGGTTCCGAAAGACTGGGACGTTAAGACCGCTGATGAACTGATGGAGATTACAAGAGGAGCATCGCCACGTCCCCGGTCGGATGACTCCTTATTTGGTGGCAATATACCCTGGATTAAAATAGGGGACGCCAACCGAGATGAAAGTAAGCGTATCGAAGAAGTAAATAGTTATGTGACTGAAAAAGGCAAAAACAGAAGTAAGTTTGTCGAGGAGGGGACGTTATTAGTGGCTAATAGCGGTGCGACCTGCGGATTTTCGATCTTTGCTGGTGTTGATGGTTGTGTTCACGACGGCTGGTTGATCTTGAGAGGATATGATGACTTCTCGCCGGATTTCCTATATCACTATATAAACTGGAACTACGATTATTTACAGTCTCTTTCTCTTGGAAGTGCACAGACGAATCTCAGCACGAGCCTCTTTGGACGGCTTGATATTCCAGTCCCAGCACTTCAGGAACAACAACAGATCGTTAATGCACTCGATTCGATTAGCGAGGTTGTTGCGCACGCTTCTACAGAAATTAACCGACTACAACGCCTCAAACGGGGCTTGATGCAGGATCTCCTCTCTGGAGAAATTAGAACCCACGACAAAGACATCGACATCCTCGACGACGTGCTCCAGCATGGCTAACGCACAACCCTCTGAGACAGGCGTTCAAGAGTCCGTTCTGCGGTGGCTCGACAGCCTCGGATGGGAGATATACGAGGACGCCAACAGAGGCGCAACTGTTCTCGACGAACGCTACGGACGGCAACGGTCGGAGGTCATCTACTGGGATCTGCTCGCCGAGGCAGTCGTCGACATCAACGACGAACTCACAGAGGACAATGTCGACCGGTTCCTGAACTCCCTTCGGCGTGACCTCGACCACGACAACCTCCTCGACGGCAACGAGGCCTTCCACGAGATACTGACGACGGGGAAGAAGCACACCGTCGACCAGAAGCACAACGGGACGAAGACGATCTACGCCGACCTCATCGACTTCGAACACCCGGAGAACAACCGGCTTCACGCTGTCGACGAGTTCGCCGTCTCCCGGCGTGGATCGATCCGTCCCGACGTGACTCTCCTCGTAAACGGGATCCCCGTCGTCCAGATGGAACTGAAGTCCGTCACGCAGGACAACGACTTCTACGACGCCATCAACGATCTGCAGGAATACGAAGAGACGGTTCCGAGAGCATTTATTCCGACGCTATTCAACGTCGCCGCCGATACGCGAGAACTTCGATACGGGGCTGTCGGGGCCACTCACGAGTTCTATCAGGGCTGGACGACCGCACCCGACCAGTACCGCTCGGACAACGATATGAAACAGGCCGTTCAGGCACTGCTGAATCCTGATACTCTCCTCGACCTGCTGAAGCACTTCGTATTTTATGAGGAGCAACCCGATCAGGACGCGAAGATCGTCCCCCGGCATATGCAGTACTACGCGGTCAAGCGGATCCTCGAACGCGTCGACCGTGGCGGACACCGGAAGGGACTCATCTGGCACACACAGGGGTCGGGCAAGTCGTTCACGATGCTGTTCACGGCGAAGAACCTCCTCGACCGTGATATCCTCGACGCCCCGCAACTGTTCGTCGTCGTCGACACCGACAAACTCAACAGCCAGATGCGCGACCAACTGGCGAACCTCTCCTTCGAACGGTGGACTGAGGCGAAACACATCGAGGGACTCGAAGACACCATCGCCGCAGGTCGAAGCGAACTCGTCGTCACGACGATACAGAAGTTCCAAGACGTGGTGTTCGGGAAGGCGACCGTGACAAAGATCGCAACACGTTCGACGAGTTCTCGCCCGACGACGAGGAGTACCTTCACCGGTACTCGATCAAAGCCGGGATTGACGACGAACTGATTCTCCCCGTCTACTTCCGGCTCCGCCACGAGATGGACTGGGACGTTGACGAGGCGGGGCTCGACGAAGAGTTCGACGAGGAGTTCGCTACCCTCCCCAAAGACGAGAAACTGGAGATAATCCGCGAGCACGTCACCAGCCGGATGCTCGCCGAAATCGAACCCCGCGTCGAGCGTGTCGTCGCCGAGATCGACGACCACTTCGACGGCGTCGAAAAGAACGGCTGGAAAGGGATGGTCGTCACGCCGAGCAGGGAGTCGGCGGCTATGTACGGCAAACGGCTCATCGGACGCCGAGGCGAGGACGCCGTCGAGGTTCTCTACACGTCGACGAACGACGACCCGGAGTTGCTTCAACAGTTCCATACGGATCCGGGCGAACGTGACCAGATCGTCCGAGACTTCAAGAAGGAAAACGAACCGAAACTCCTCGTGGTTCATAATATGCTCCTTACGGGGTTCGACGCACCGATTCTGAAGACGATGTACCTCGACCGGGAACTGCGAGACCACGCGCTGATGCAGGCTATCGCCCGGACAAACCGCCCCGCTGATGGGAAAGAAAACGGCGAAATCGTCGATTTTCAGGGCGTGTTCGAGAACATCGACGATGCCCTCGACTACGACACAGAGACGAAACAGTACGCCGCACAGGATAGCGAGCGACTGTTCGAGAAACTTCGGAACCAACTCGACGCCGTTCTCGACATCTTCGAGGGGATCTCCCGAGAGGATAGTCAGGAAATCGTCGACGAGTGTCTCGACCGCGTAAGCACACATCCGGAGAAAGGGCAGTTCAAGAAGGGGTTCCGCCGATTACAAGACCTGTACGAGTCGGCGTCACCCGACCGCCGACTCGTCGAAGAGGGAATCGACGAAGACTACGGATGGCTCGGACGGATCCACACCGCGTTTCAGCGAACGAACAACCGGTCTGACCGGCCCGAAGACGAGATGCGGGCGAAGACCCGCGAAATCATAGAGGAGCACGTCGACATCGGAGAGGTCAAACAGAACTACCCGGTGTACGAACTCGGCGAGGAGTACCTCGACGAACTCGACCATCTCGATAGTGACGCGACGAAAGCCTCTACGATAGCCCACGCAATTCAGGAGAGCACCCAACCGCGTATGGGACAGAACCCCCGCTATGAGCGTTTGAGCGAACGTGTGACCGACATCGTCGAGGAGTGGGAAGCAGGCGACCGAGCCGACCCCGAGGCCGTTGAAGCCCTGAGAGCAGTCGAAGAGGAGGTTCTCGCTGTCGAGGACGAAGCGAACGAACGCGGGATGTCGGACGCCGAGTTCGCCATTTTCACCGACCTCACCGAGGAGCGTGGTATCGACATCTCCGACGATACCGCTGAAGAACTCGCCCGTGCTATCGTATCGGAGTTCGACGACCGCGTCGACACGAGTTATGACGGGTGGGAGACGACCGACAAGACGGTCAAAGAAATCGAGCTGGTGTTACTGGACGTGCTGGTGAAGGAATACGACCGGGGCGAACTGGTGACTGACGAGTTTATCGACGCCGTCCATACCTACCTGATTCAGAACTATGTCGCAGACGAAAGGTAAACGCACGACGACGCTGGCCGGAGAAGACGTGACCTACGAGGTCGCCCGGAGTGACGACGCCACACAGCCACGGATCGACGCAGGGATCGACGGGATTACCGTGGTTCTGCCGACGACCGTCGACGAGGATCCCGAAGCTATCCTGAACGAGAACTGGGAGTGGGTGCTCGAAAAGAAAACGAAGTTCGACCGCTATCGAGACGAGATGCCGGATCGAACGTTCGAGGCCGGTGAACAGTTCCCCTACCTCGGTGAAGACCACGAACTGGTCGTTGAACCACGACAAAAATCCGAAGTCGTGGATGGGATGATCCGACTACGAAAGAGCGCGGTCAAACAGTCGTCGGTCGAACGCGCACTTCGAAACTTCTACCGACGCGAGGCCCGAGAGTACCTTTCCAACCGCCTCGATCACTTCGCCGACGAGATTGGACTGGAATACGATGGGATCGAGATCCGGAACCAGCGAACGCGGTGGGGAAGTTGTTCGACGAACGGGACGATTAGCCTGAACTGGCGACTACTGATGGCTCCTTCCGAGGTTATCGATTACCTCGTCGTTCACGAACTCGCTCACCTCCGAGAACCGAACCATACCGACGCCTTCTGGAGGCTCGTCGGCGAGCAGGTTCCCGAATACGAGGAACATGTCGCTTGGCTGGAAGAGAACAGTACCCAACTCGTACTTTCTGAAGACGACCTGTAGCGACACCCACGGGGTGAATACAGCGAAATCTGCTCAGACTCTCTACCGGCCCCCGACCGGCATAGAGGATTCCGAAATCAAGCGAAAACCCCCGATGGTTAGAATACGACGAGTACGGCTCACCGGCTCTACCGATACCTCTTCTGACTGGATGCTACCACGTTGGCAACTCGCGCTACTACGCCTCGGAACGAGGTCTGTTTCCAGTCGGCCCTATTTGTAATTTATAACGAAGCACTTGGCGTCGCCCGGACGGTGGTCGCAGTACGACTCGATTTGGAGCGTATCTCGACCGGAGGTGTGTGACGGGCCGACACAACCCCTCGTTTCGCTTGGAGTATTCGGCAGTCGATCGCGTCGAGAACGGGTCAGTCTGCTCGTGGTTTGCCGACGCGAGTATTAGGGTTAGGCGGAGAAGTCCAGGTTCGACGGTGCTCCTTGCAGTACGGCGCACCAGACCCCGGTTCACTCGTCGCTGTCGTCCTCAACGGCCTGTTCTACATCTTCAGCGAGGGCTTTCCCAAAGTCTTCTTCCATCCACCGCGCTATCTCGGCTGGATTTGCATCTTCGTCGGGGCGTTCGACATACATAATCCGTAGAACGGAGTGCTGATACAATCTATGATAGAATTACTTTCCTGTTTGCTCTTATTTGATATGATTACAGAAGAACGCGCCGCTGTGGTGCGAATTCTGGGCAACCGAAAAAGGAGTGGGATCGCCCGGATTCGAACCGGATGAAGACTCGCCCCGCTCGTCTTCCAGGGTTCGAATGGGTCAACGAACGGCTTCGCTCGTCGCGTCCGCTCCTCGCAGACGCCGATGGGATCGCCCGGATTCGAACCGGGGTTACGGGCACCCAAGGCCCGAAGTATAGCCAAGCTAACCCACGATCCCGCACCGTATGGTACCTGCCGGCCGCGTGAAAACGTTTCGCTCCGGCCCCAAGGGATTTACCCCGGCTTCGAGAACCCCGTGCATGGTCACAACGACGGAAATCGGACTCCTGGTTCTGGCGCTGGCGCTGCTGTTCGGCGCCTATCGCATCATCAACACGATCAAGCCGCTCATCATCAACGCCATCGTCGGGGTGATCGTCCTCGTCGTCGCCAACGTCGCCGGCCTCGGGGTCGCAATCTCGGCGATCGCGGTGCTGATCTGTGCGGTCGGCGGCCTACCGGGAGCGGTGCTGGTCATCCTGCTGTCGGTCCTCGACATCGCCTTCGTCGGGACCGTCGCGCCGCTGGTCTAACGGTAGCTCAAAGAGCCATTTTACCTTCAGCTACACATTTTATACGCCGGTGCGTGGCCTCGAACATGAGACACGTTGTGACTGCACAGCCGTTCGCGCCGGTGGTTCGGCTGCTCGGATGGGTCGTGACGCTGCTGGAGGGAATGGCGTTCTGGACGGCGGCGGTGTTTCCGTTCGTCCACCTCGGCGCGTTCCTGCTCCATGCCCGCGAGTCGCTCGGCGGAACGACCATCGTGCTGCTCGTGGCGGTCAACCTCGTGGCCATCGTCGTCGGCCACCGGTACGACGGCGTCAGGGGGGACCGATGAGCCGGAGCCGCTCCATCACCGAGGCCGACGAGAGGCGTCTCGAGACGTACCTCCGCCGGCGGG
>PXRZ01000008.1:8690-109838 GCA_003022945.1 Halobacteriales archaeon QS_8_69_73
AGTTCGTACGGGTCGAGGCCCTTCCGGACGCCGTCCAGCATCGCGAAGGCCTCGTCGGGCTCCAGGAAGTGTTCGGTGACGGCCCGCCCCAGCGGCGTCGGCTCCAGGCCGTCGATGAACCCGTACTCCAGGAGCTTCCCGACGGCGTGTTTCGTCGGCACCTCGCCGACCATGCGGTCGTTCAGCCGCTTCGTCGCCGTGCCGGCGACGGTGACGTTCGCCAGTGTCTCCTCGACGGCCGAATCCTCGTCGTAGCGGGTGACGACGGGCTCCATCTCGCCTTTCAGCAGTGTAAACGCCACCTCGTCTTCGCCGGCCTCCATGGAGTTGTGGTAGGTGCAGTCCGGCTCGACGAGGACGTAGACGGTGCCTCGGTCGTGGTAGTCCGGCCGGCCGGCGCGGCCGAGCATCTGCTCGAACTCCTGGACCGAGAGCCACTCGATACCCATCGCCAGCGAGTCGAAGATCACCTGCGAGGCCGGGAAGTCGACGCCGGCCGCCAGCGCCGCGGTCGTGACGACCGCCGACAGCTCCTGGTCACCGAACTGCCGCTCGACGCGCTTGCGCTGGCCGTTGTCCAGCCCGGCGTGATACGGCGCCGAGTCGTACTCCAGCCGCCGCGATATCTCGTGACACCGCCGCCGGGAGTTGGTGAAGACGATGGTCTGTCCCCGGTAGCCCTTCGAGGACTTCGAATCGAAGGCCCGCCTCACCAGTTTGTTCTCGATGTCGATTTTCTCCGAACCGTCCGCGAAGGTGACGTGTCGCTCGATTGGGACGGGTCGCTCCTCGAACTCGACGAGCTGGGCGTCGAGCTGATCGGCCAGTTGGCCGGCGTTGCCCACCGTCGCCGACAGGTACACCCACTGGCTGTCGCAGTCGTTCCGCCGGCAGTAGTGTTTCAGCCGCGAGACGAACCCGTCGAGGCGGTGGCCCCGCTCCTCTTCGCCGAGGTTGTGCACCTCGTCGATGACGACCGTCCCGATCTCGCCGAGGTCCTTGCCCGTCCGTAGGGCGTGGTCGACGCCCTCGTAGGTGCCGACGATGACGTCCGCCTCGGGGTCGAAGCGCTCCCCCGACCCCCGGATGCGGGAGGCGCCGACCCGCAGCGTCACGTCCAGCAGGTCGCCGTACTCGTCGGTGAAATCCTCGTGTTTCTGGTTGGCCAGCGCCACCAGCGGGACGAGAAACAGCAGCTTCCCCTCGCCGCGCAGTGCGCGGTCGATGCCCGCCAGTTCGCCGACCAGCGTCTTGCCGGTCGCCGTCGCCGAGACGACCAGCTGGTCGCGGCCCTCCAGCAGCCCGTTGTCGACGGCGAGACTCTGCACCGGCAGCAGCTCGTCGAACTGCTCGAGACTCCCCGCCAGCTCCGGGTGGACGTCAAGCTCCTCGACCGGTACGGGGTCGATCTCGTCGGTCGTCGCCGAGATCTCGTCGAACTTCGTCAGCTCGGGGTCCAGTTGGCCCGACAGCAGGTTCCGGACCCGCTCGAGGTCGCCCACCTCCAGCAGTAGCTCCTCGAGGCGGTCGCGGGCGCCGGACCGCAGCCCCCGGTAGTTGGCCTCCCGCTCCAGCTCCCGCTTCGCACAGTCCGGGCAGATGTGCTCGTCGTCGGCCTCGATGGCCGTCTCGGCGGTCAGCGGCGAGTACCGGCCCTTCCCCGCGCAGATGCGACAGGTCCGGACCTGCTTGGCCTCGAGCTGGTAGCCGTCGAGCATCGCCTCCAGCTCCTGTCGACCGCCGCGGGAGGTCTGCTCGGAGACCCGGATGCGCGCCGCACGGCGGGCCATCTCGACGAACTGCTCCGGGCGACGCGGCACCTCGTCGTCGCCGTCCCGCACCCGGAACCGGCCCGGCCGGGGGCCGGCGTCGGTTTCCTTTAGCTCCAGCCGGCCGCGGAGCAGCCGCTCGCCGCCGCGGCGCACGACGACCGCGTGGTCGTCGCCGTCCTCATGGAGGAACAGCGTATCGACGTCGGCGACCTGCTTCGACACGCTACTGCGTAGAGCGGCGAGGTATTTTAGTGACCCGGGAGCGACCTACGTCGCGTGGGCTTGCGCCCTGCTGGCTCACTCGAGGACGCGTATCTCGTCGTCGCCGGCCGGCACCGCACAGAGAAACGCCCCCGGTTCGTCGCCCGGGTTGCGGTACCAGTGGACCGCCCCCGCCGGGACGTGCACGGCGTCGCCCGCGCCGACGGTGTACTCCTCGCCGCTTTCGGCCTCGCCGTCCGTCCGAGACCCTTCCGGCGTCTCGTCGATCCCGACGACGTACTCGCCTTCCAGGACGTACTGTTCGTGTTCGATTTCGTTAGTGTGTCTCGGCACCTCGGCGCCCGGTTCGAGTTCGAACCGCCGGATCGCGAGGTTCCCGCCGCCGTCGTCGAGGCCGACGAGGACGCCCTTTCGGAGCCCCTCGGCGGCGTCGACGGTCTTGTACTCGACGTCGGTCCCGCGACGGACGAGAGACGAGTCGGACATACCCGTCAATTCGTGCCCGAGATACTCCAATCTACGGGCGCATATCTGCCGACGGAAGATAATACCGAGGTACGCTGCTCCGCCCCACCCCGAAGGGTGAAGCTACAGCCGTGCCGACGCGGCGGCCGGCGTCGGGGCGGCCAACGGGAGCGGTTGGAATTTACGTATTACACTCGTACTTGGCGAGCGTCGTCGAGGTCTCGCCGTCATCGGACTTCCAGGTTATGCGGATCTCCTCGTTACTAACGATATTATTACTCGGAATGGCGCAGGAGTCGCCAGCACCTAGCTCGGTGCTGCTCCAGGCGTCACTACCCCAGTCGTCGTGCTGACAGCTGGACTAGGCTTCGGTGCTGGTGCCGCTGGTGGTGTTTGTGTCCAAATCGCCGCCCGTCACGTTCAGATTGCTCACGCCGACGGGCTGACCGCCGTCGTGTATGATCGTCAGGTCACTGTTGCTATCCTCACTGAAGATGAACTGAGCATTCGGTGCTGTATCCTGTACTTGCCCGCCGAGGCCGAGGACGAAGGTGCCGATGACGGCCGCGAGGATAACTGTGATTGCGACCATCAGGATGACCCCGATGACCGGCGATACCGCGTCGTCGTCCGCGAAGAGCTCGTGTAGCTTCATGATTGTGCCGGCAGTCTCTCGTCGGAAACGGTCGCGGGTGCCCATTCAACTCCGTCGGCGACCGGCCGCCAACGACCGCAAACGCCCCACGCCGTCTCTCCGATGTAGACTGTCAACGCCTCCAGGGACGATTGCCGGTATATTACTATTCCACCGATTTCACAACTCGATTGTATTTGCGATTCTCACCGATATCGCGAGTCTTAAACGCTCTGCGGGCCGTGCCGGCTGCTGATCGGTGCGAAATATATTGAGTATGTACGCGGCGTGATACGAAAGCGGCTCGATGACTGACGCGACCCGAGTAGAGATAGCATTAACTCCCAGTCCGGATGCCGACGGCAGATTATAGGATGACCGACGGGAGTGGTCGGAATTTATTAATTGTATTCGTACTTGGCGAGCGTGGTTGAGGTGCCGCCGTCATCGGACTCCCAGACGATGCGAACCGTTTCATCACTGCTAATATCGGTACTATCAATAGTGCAACTGTCTCCCGCTGAGAGTTCGGTTGAACTCCAGGTTTGGCTGCCTGCGGTATTGTCCTGACATTTATCGTTACTTACGTAGCTTCGATCAGGATTAGTCACCTTAACATTCGATACTGAGACAGTCTCGCCTCCATCGTGTGTCATCACGAGATTATCATTATCCTGGCTAAATGTGAACTGTGCGTTCGGTGCCGTATCCTGTACCTGGCCGCCAAGACCCAGTACGAAGGTACCGATAACGGCTGCGAGGATGACTGTAATTGCGACCATCAGGATGACCCCGATGACCGGCGATACCGCGTCGTCGTCTGCGAAGAGTTCGTGTAACTTCATGACTGTGCTGGCAGTCCCCCGTCGAAAGCGGCCGCGGGTGCCCGTTCAAGACCGTCGGCGAATGGTCGCCGGTGGCCATAGGCGTTCCACGCCGTCTCTCCGATGTAGACTGTCAACGGCTTCAAGAACGATTGCCGGTATATTAACCATTCCACCAATTTCACGACTCGATTGCGTTTACAATAATCGCCGATGTCGCGAGTCTTAGACTCTCTACGGGCCGTTTCGATTACTGATTAGTGCGAGACATATCGATATGTGCACAGTACAATACAGGAGCAGCTTGACGACCGACATGATCCGAGCAGAAGTAGTGCTATTCTTAGGTCAGATGCCGACGGCAGATTATAATGACTGATGGAAGCGGTCGGGATTTAGGTACTATATTCGTACGTGGCGAGCGTTGTCGAGGTGCCGCCGTCATCGGACTCCCAGACGATGCGAACCGTATCATCAGGGTCAATCCTGTCATCCGGGACGATGCAATTGTCTCCTGCCGAGAGTTCGGTTGAGGTCCAGTCATTGGAGTTGCTGGGGTTGTCAGCGTCCTGACAGATCGTAGGCGAAGTTGTGTAATCTCCATTATCACTGACCACCTTAACATTCGATGTCAAGACGTTCTCGCCCCCATCGTGTGTCATCTTGAGGTCATCATCATTACTAGCAGCACCAGTATCCTCCTGAGTAAATGTGAACTGTGTGTTCGGTGCCGTATCCTGTACTTGGCCGCCGAGGCCAAGAACAAAGGTGCCGATGACGGCCGCGAGGATGACCGTTATTGCGACCATCAGGATAACCCCGATGACCGGCGATACCGCGTCGTCGTCCGCGAAGAGTTCGTGTAACTTCATGACTGTGCTGGCAGTCCCCCGTCGAAAGCGGCCGCGGGTGCCCGTTCAAGACCGCCGGCGACCGTCCGCCGACGACCGCGGGCGTTCCACGCCGTCTTTCCGATGTAGACTGTCAACGCCTCCAGCGACAATTGCCGGCATATTAACCATTCCACCGATTTCACGACTCGATTGCGTTCGCGATACTCGGTGATTTTGCGGGCCAGAATCGCTCTGCGGGCCGTACCGGTTACTGGCCGGTGCAGGACGTATTGGATATGTACGCGGCAAAACATGAAAGCGGCTCGACGGTCGACACGACCCGAGCAGAGTGGTAATGCCCTCGGTTCGGATGCCAACAGCGGCACCGCGGGGTGACCGACCGGATTGACCGAGGTTCAGTACTCGTATTTAGCGAGCGTCGCCGAGGTGCCGCCGTCGTCGGACTCCCAGGTGATGCGTATGGTGTCGCCGTCGGTGAGTTCACCGTTGTCGAGAGTACAGGAATCACCTGCGGTCAGTTCAGCATCACTACCGCTCCACTCGTTGCTGCCACCCCCGTCCGTTTGACAACCGAGGCTGCCACTGCCATCGTAGGTTACACTCATTTTCTCGACATCAACAGAGTCACCATTGTCGTGTGTCATCGTGAGATCCCCATTATCCTCCTGACTAAACGTAAACTGGGCGTTGGGCGGATTATTCTGAAGATCACCCCCGATACTCAGAACGAAGGTGCCGATGACGGCCGCGAGGATGACCGTTATTGCGACCATCAGGATAACCCCGATGACCGGCGATACCGCGTCGTCGCCCGCGAAGAGTTTGCGTAGTTTCATGGTTGTCTTGGCAGCCTCACATCGGATGTGCGGCCGCGGGAGTTCGTCGATTTTTTCCCCATCCCCCCTTTCGGATGGGGGTCGTTGCATGTCCCCCCTGCCGTCCCCCCCAATGTGGCTGCTCAGCCCTACACTCGCCCTCCTGCTACATTAAACATTCTCATGGTTCCGTGCGAATTCTGTCTTAAAATTTGCGTGCGTGTTGCTCGCCGATACGCCCCGAGACGCGCGGACTCCACGACCCGGCGTTCGACGCACGCTTCGCCGCCGCGGAACGCCGGTGGCGATCGCCGCCGCGAGGCCCGGGCACTCGTCGATCACCGCCTCGGCGTTCGCTCGACGGCCGCCAGCGCGAGGTCGCTCTCTGTGGACAGTCGGCTGGGTCATACCGCCGTCTCCAGACGCTCCCGGGCGACGTGCCCGAACTCCGCCTTGCGATGACAGGCGGGACACAGCGAGACGACGTTCTCGAGGTAGTGGGCGTCGGCCTCGGCGGTCGCCGGCGTCTCCACGAACGCCCGGACCGGCACGATATGGTGGACGTCCGGGTTCCGGCCGAGGTCCTCTCGGCCCGTCCCGCAGATGACGCACTCGTGGTTGTCCCGCTCGAGGGCCTGCCGCCGAACCCGGTTCCATCCTCGACCGTAGTTGGCCTCGGTACCGCCCTCCCAGTTCGGGTGCCCCTCGCCGGTGAACGCCTCCGAGAGCCACGCGTACTGGCACTCGTCGCTACAGAGGACGTGGTCACCGTCAGAGACGCTCCGATAACGGGTGAATGTAGCACCACATTCCTCGCATTCGAGTTCCTGCTCGCCACCGGACCAGCGAGGGTTCCGACTCCCCGTGATGTCCCGGTCGTGTCTCCACGTCTCGGTTTCGACACACGTCCCGCAGTAGTGTCCTGGCTTCTCCGACGGATAGTACTCGAACGTCGTATCACAGATATTACACTCCGTCGTCTCCTTCCCACCGCTGTAGTTCGGATTGTTCTCGCCCTCGAAGGAAACCGACGCGTTCAGACACTCCTCGGAACAGTACTTCTTCTCGTACTCGCTGTAGAACTCCGTCTCACACCGGGCACACTCCCGGTTCGGCAACCGTTCTCCGTGGACCGAGCTGTGGTGGACGCCCAATCCACGGCGTGTCTCGAAGCACCGCCCGCAACTTGGACAGCCGTGCATGGAGATACTTCTGCCCGTGATATGGGATAATATTTTGCCACAGAATGACCTACAGGCAGTAGTGGTTCGCCGGAGTTAGTGTAAATAATTTGTCAGTCCGGGCGCGGAAATCGAATCCGCTTCCCAGCCACCACAAGGCTGGAGGATACCAATACCCCAGCCCGGACACGCACCTGCAGGTAATCATGTAGAACTAAAATACGTTTCGACTCCCTTCGTGCATTCCGGCCGCACGCCGGTCCGTGGGTTTTTGCGCGCCGACCGAGTACGACCAGTAACGTGGCTATCACCGACAAGATATACGTCAAGAACCACCGCCAGCTTGCTTCCCAGCTGGACGCGTCGTTCCCGAAGAGCGCCTTCTCGGGGGCGACGCTGGACGTGCTGTTCACCGGCGACGGCCTCGCGAAGCTCGACGAGGCCTCCCGCGAGCGCGTTCTGGAGTTCGTCGAGGACTTCCTCGACTGCGACTGCCAGGCGCGGCCGCACTGCGGCCACCCCCAGCGGAAGTTCGTCGCCTATCTGCTGGAGCTGCGGGCCCAGGGGCTCGGGCCCGACGCCATCGTCGACGTGATGGGCGACGACTACATGCTGTACGCCTACCCCGGCGACGTCCTCTCGTTTCTCGACGACTCGGTCCGGACGCTGGAGGCGGCCGAGCGACTGGCCGACGTCGACGGGCGGGAGGCGGCCGGTGAGATACGACGGGAGCGCCGCGAGCTGACCTAGCCGAGTCGGAACGGCTCCTCTTCGGCCTCCTCGTCGAGCTCCTCGAGCTGGACGATGTCCTCGGTTTCCCGTTCTTCGATCTCCTGGCTGAGACGGGTGACGTACTGCTTGTACTCCTCGAGCTGTTCGCGGAGGTGCTCGGCTTCGAGTTCGAGCCGCTCGTGTTCGCGGACGAAGCTCTTCGGAACCTCGACCTTCGGCGGGAAGCTCTCGCTCGGCGAGGCGGCCTCGGTGGCGCTGCCGCTTTTCAGTTCGTGCTCCGGGACGACCCGGACCTGGCCGTCGTGGGCGACCAGCGTGTCCACGTAGTCGCGGAACACCGCCGAAAGCGAGATGTCCCGCTCCTCGGCGATCTCCCTGAGGGTCTCGAAGGCCTCCTCGTTGACCCGAAAGGAGATGGTCTTGTTCTTGTTGCCCATTCTACGTCGGACTGACCGGGCCACACGGATAAACGTTCGTCAGACGGGCGCATGCCGCCCGGCGGCCGGTCGTCGGCCGCCCGGCGGCCGGCGCTCGACCGTTACGCCTCGGCGGTGACCTCGGTTTCCTCGAGGTCTTCCAGCGCCGCGATGACCTGGTCGCGGTACATCGACAGGTCGGAGTCGTACTGCGTCTCGGCCATCGTCGCGTACTCGTCGGGTGCGGCGGCTTCGCCGCCCTGCGACGCCGCTCCGTCGAACGCCTCGATGCGCTCGAGGGTGCGGTCGGCGGTTTCGACGACCCACCGGTCCCGGGTCGCGGCGTCGACGATCGTGATCGACTCGGGCCGCAGCGAGACGTTCATGTCGCCCTCGTCGGTCTCGAAGGTGCGGGGCTTGCCGACGACGGCGACGTAGGCCGGCGTCTCCGTCTCCCGGAGTGCCGAGGCGGCCTCCGGCTGGTACTGGCCGGCGTAGCTGAAGAACGTCCCGGTGGGGTCGACGACCCGTCCCCGCCAGTACTCCGAGTCCTCGCCGACGTCTTCCGTTTCGGTGAGCGTTCCGACGACGTACACGCGGTTGGCCCGCGCGCCCGTCGGCAGCAGCGCGTAGAGGGGCGCGCGCTCGTCGTCGGACTCCTTGAACGTGTACGATGCGTCGTTGAACTCGGCCGCGAAGGCGCGTCGGGCGACCTCGCGGGTGGGTGCGGACTCGCTCATCACAGGGACCTCGCTTTGATCAGCACGTCTTCGGCGTCGGGCGCTTCCTCGAGCGTCTCCGTCTCGTTGGCGAGCACGTACCGCCCGAGCGTCGGCCCGGTGACCCGGTAGTACCGACCCAGGATGGTCTCGCGCATCTCCTCGACGACGACCTCCGTGTCGAGGGCGTCCTTCGCCATCTCCTGGGCTTCCTCGAGACCGATGCCGGTCAGGGCCTCGGTGGCCTCCTGGTCGAAGATCACCTCGTGGACCTCGCCGCCGTCGTCGAGGACGCCCTTGATGCGGAGGTCGAACTCGCCGTCGACCTCGCCGTGCTCCGAACAGCGGCCGTTCTGGAGGACGCGCGTGCAGTCCTCGTCGGGACACCGCTTGATGAGCCCGGAGCCGGACTGGATGTCGACCATCGCGCCTTCGACCTCGGTGGCGTCGTCGCCGACCTCGATCTCCTCGTCGATTGCCTCGATGGTGGTCGTGGAGTTGAGCTTCACCGAGAAG
This sequence comes from Halobacteriales archaeon QS_8_69_73, assembly GCA_003022945.1. GTDB lineage: Archaea > Halobacteriota > Halobacteria > Halobacteriales > Haloarculaceae > Natronomonas. The sequence continues at coordinate 17,841 of PXRZ01000008.1, forward strand.
CGGCCCTCGTACTCGTCGGTGACGAGGTTGCCGAGCCGGTAGACCCCGTCCTCCTCGAGTTCGGACAGGTCGCTCTTGGCCCACTTGGTGAACTTGACGGTGCCGGTCTCGTCGCCGAGCAGGCCGACCTGGGCGATGGAGTCCGCCCGCGGCTCCCACAGCTCGACCACCTTGGCGGTCAGGTCGAGCCACTCTTCGGGCTCGTCGATGTCGGCGACCTCGGCGGCCTGGTCGCCGTCGCTCAGCTGTTCGCGCTCCATGTCGGCCTCGTCGAGATACGTCGAGACCACGCTCCGGCGGGCCTCCTCGATCGGGACCCGGTAGTCGGAGACGAGCGTCTCCAGCCGCTCTTCGATCTCGTCGACGCCGACGTCGAGCTCGTCGGAGAACTGTTCGTCTACCTCGACTGCGTGCTGTCGCAGGTCTGTCATGAGTGTTCCGTCTCCGCGTGTTTTCGGTGGGAGACATAGAAATCCGACCGATGGCGGCTCAACACCGGTCCGAGTTTGCGTTCACCGGCATCCCCCGGAACGCTCCGTTGGAGTCTGTCCGGACGGTCACGGCGTGACAGCCACTTGCTTTGGAGTCCGGAAATGTTCGGCTGATTTCGTCGGTTCCTCCATCCAACGATGCGACGACGGTGTACTCAGCCTGCGCCGTTGGAACACCGTCGTCGGACGTCAAGACCGGCTGAGGACCATCGGCTGGCACCGTTTCCGTCGTTTGGAACGCCCTCTCACCGGACCGTTCGATGCGTAGTTTAACTGTGTGCGTCTCGTCGTTCAGATTGACCAGGACGACCTCTGCGATTTGGGTCTCGGGACTTTCGAGTCGTGACAGACACCCCGCCGCCGTACATGCACCTAGAACGCTGACCGAACGAAGGAGATTTCGGCGTGTTTCATTCCGATCAGGAACTGAGTAAACGGGCATGGAGTTCGAATTAAACCGAAGCACCTGCGACAGATGCGCTATGCAAGAATCTACGTCGTCCTTTCTGAGGTACGTCCCTCACAACTCGTATATACGAGTGACATGTGTTGAACTTGTTCGTTTTCCTCTCGAATTTTGGCCTGCGGTAAACTTCTTTTGTCCGCATATATACATACTAACATGAGCAACCGACGTCGCCTCGAGCGGCTCCTCCGGACGAAGCTGCACTCGGCAGGCAAGCAGTACGAGGAGGCGAAGCGGGCCTACAGCGACGCCCGGACGGCCGCACAGACGGGACTGCCCACTGACGAGGAGGGACGGGCGAAGATCGTCTGCCGGCGACACGCCGAAAAGCGCAGCGTCTCGCTGGACGAGGCCGCCCGTCCGGCCTGCTACGACGCCGACCACCGCGACTGCCGGGGCTGCGTCGAGGACATTCGCGAGGGCTGCATCGAAACCTGGTAGCGTCCGGCTGCGACACCGTCGGCGTCGGCACCGACGTCGGCGTCGGTCGCCGAATTCACGACCGACCGCCTGCCGTCGCGTTTCAGAACCCGTTCTCGACGATGTCGCCGAGCCGTCCGACCCGGCCGCGGTCGTACGTCCACATCGCGTCCCACTCGTTCTCGTTCGGACCGGCCTCCATGGCCAGCAGGGCGGCCGGTTCCTCTCCCGGCGGCGGCCGGAAGACGACGAACCACGAGCGCCGGTAGCGCTCGCTCTCGCCGGCGTGGACCGTGATCCCGTCCACCTCCGGGACGGCGTCCGGGACGCCGTAGACATGCACCTCAAGGTCGCTTTTCGCCAGCCGCTCGTAGACCTTCGCGGTGCCGTACTCGTCTTCCATCCGCGACAGCTCCTGGAAGGCGACGTCGAGCCGCCCCTGGCCGGCTTCGAGAGCCCGTTTTTCGATGAACCGCGACATCACGACCAGCAGGAGCTTCTCCTTGGCCGAGGCGGGAAACCCCCGCAGGGAGAACAGCATCTCGTCCATCGCGGTGAGCACGTCCGGCGCCTCGTAGCGGTCGATGCCGCTCAGCCCGGTCCGGTAGAGGTCGACGTTGACGAACAGCACCGCCTTCTGGAGCGCCTCCAGCGGCGAGGAAGCGACGATGGCCCCGTCCTCGGCGAGGACGACGAGGTTCTCTCCCATCTCCGGCCGGTGCCGCTGCTCGAGGTCGATCGAAAGCGACCCGAACGCCCGTTGCAGGAGCGATTCGACCTGTTCGGGGCCATCCCAGTTGACGACGAGTAGCTCGCGTTCCGGCGCGCGCTGCGTTTCGAGAAACTCGCGAAAGGAATCGAGAACACCGTTCAACATCCGATGATTGATGATACGGCCGAAGCCGAATAAGTGACACAGTCGCGGAACCGAGACCGGTCAGGTGCTTCTCGTCGATCCGCCGTCGACCGGCACGGCAGCGCCGCTGACGTACGACGAGCGCTCGCTGGAGAGCCAGGCGACGGTCTCGCCCAGCTCGGTCGGGTCACCGACCCGCTCCAAGGGGATGCCGTCGGCCCAGTCGGCCAGCCCCGCCTCGTAGTTTTCGGCGTCGCCCCGCTCGACGGCGTCCTCGACCAGCTCCTCGATGCGGCCCGTCTCGTGGGCGCCCGGCAGCACCGCGTTCGCCCGCACCGCCGGCGCGAACTCCCGCGAGAGCGTCTTCATCAGACCGATGACGCCCCGCCGCACCGCGTTCGACAGCACCAGCTCGTCGATGACCTCCCTCACCGACCGCGAGGTGATGCAGACGACGGTACCGCCGCCGTCGTCGGCCAGCGTCGGGTGGGCCGCCCGGACCGTCCGGACGACGCTCATCACCAGCAGGTCGTACGCCCGGTACCAGTCCTCGTCGTCCATCTCGAGAAACGACCCCGACGGCGGGCCGCCGGCGCTCGTGACGACGTGGTCCAGCCCGCCGAACGACCGGACGGCGTCGCCGACGAACCCCTCGATCTCCTCGCCGTCGGTGATGTCGGCGCTCACGCCGAGCACCTCGCCGTCGCCGGCCGACTCCAGCCGCCGCTCGGCGTCGGCGAGTCGCTCCTCGTCGCGGCCGCAGACCGCGACGTCACAGCCCGCCTGCGCCAGCGCCTCCGCGCTCGCCAGCCCGAGCCCGGCGGTGCCGGCCGTCACCAGTGCCGCGTCGCCGTCGATTCCCAGGTCCATGCCGGCCCGTCGGCCGCCGGCAACATAATAGTGGCCGGTAGCACGATTTTCCCCCCGTTCGACACGGCGACGGAGCTCTCCGGTGCACCGGGGTGCACGCCAACCGCCGAAGGAGCTAGGGCGTTCGCAGATATTTTCGACGTCGCGCCGACCGAGGCGGCGAGTCCTGCACGACGGCGTTCCCGACGGACGGAACGAAGTAGTCGTCGGATGTGCCACCGCACCATCGCTCCGGCGACACGGCTGTCCCTCGGTCCTCCGTCGACGGTGGCGAAGGCGTATATGTCGTGGAACTGTAAAGAAGACGTGGACCAGATCAACATCGCCGACGTGGCGGAGCAGTTGGACGAGAACGGAGAGATGGAAGCCGAGTCGATGCGCGAGGTATCGTTCAGCCTCCAGGTGATGCGGTTCGAGCCGGGCGACGAGGACCCGATGCACGCTCACGCCGAAGAGGAGGTGTACGTCATTCATACGGGCGAAGCGACGCTCGTGACCGAAGACGAGTCGGTCGAGGCGCGCCCGCCGAGGGCTCTCAGGCCGTGTGACATCCTCCGCGCCGTGAACGGAGAGGGACTGCGTCCCTCGGGCAGCCGGGCGTCGCCCGGCGACAGAGAGGGATCGAAGATCCCTCAGGCAGTCGGGCAGTGCCCGACGACAGCGTGGCGTCGGAGACGCCACGGGCAGACGGCGCGAAGCGCCATCGACGGCGGGATTCTCTCGCTGTTGACAGGAGTCGATCGGACTCGACAGCAGGAGCGGTCGACCCCGTTTCCGGTTCCTCCGTCCGGCTCGAACTGTACCCGATGGGCCGGTTCGACCCACCCGACGAATCGGGTCCGACTGCCGAATCTACCCGGCATGCTCGGCACGCCGCGTCGGACGAGGTCGGCGATACGCCGCGGGTTCCACCGCTACGTCGTCCGCCTCACGGAGCCGAGGCTCTCGCGACCGAAGTCGTGTAGAACCACTCGACGGGCGTGAACGCGGTCACTCCCTGACCTGGACCGACCCGTCGCCGGTGACGGTGACGGTGATGTCGCGGCGCACCTCGCGGCCGTGGACGGCGTCGCCGGCGTCGTCGCCGACGAGCCGTATCACCTCCGGCGCGGTCCGGGCGACCTTCACGCCGGCGTCGTCGCAGGCCGAATACACCATCTCCGGCACGTCGTAGAGGTCGGTGTCGGCCTCGACGGTCAGCTGGACCGGCGCCGACAGCGCCTCCGCGAAGGCGACCGTCTCGCGGGCCTTCGCGACGTTCTCCCGGGCGCTGGACTCGATGCTGGAGACGTTCGCCCGCGAGGTCCCCAACACGTCGGCGATGTCGGCCTGCGCGTGGCCCTCCTCGCGGAGCGCCAGCACCTCGGCCTGCCGCCGGGTGAGCGCGCTCGTCTCCGCCTCGAAGCCCGCCCGTTCGAGCAGTTCGTCGGCGGGGAGGCTCAACTGCCCCAGAAGTTCTCGCGGCTGCCCAGCCGCTCGCGGTCGAGTGCCCGTTCGCGCTCGCTGCGGTCGTCGTCTGCGTCGTCGCCGTCGCCCGCCTCGTCGTCGACCTCGTCGGCGTCGTCCTCCATCGGGAGTCGCTCGATCTCCTCGGCACGGGCGTGGTTCGAGCGGACGTCGGTGATGCGCACCTTCGCGCGGGCCTCCGGCAACACGCCGTCGACCATCACGATGAAGCCGTCGTCCGTGCGACCCACCCCGGCGCCGGACTCGTGGATGTCGTCGACCTCGACGACGATCTCCTCGTCGAGCTGCACCGGCTGCTGCTTGAGATCGCGGATCGGCTGGCTGTAGTGAGAGCACCACTCGGCGCCGCCGCGGTCGCCGTAGTGCTGACACCCCATCCCCTCGATCCGGGTTAAACGCTTGTGGGTCGACACCCCGGGAACGTCAGCGATTTACCGGCGCCGATCGAACGCGGCACGATGAGCCGCCCGGTCCCCGAAGCGGCCCCCCTCGTCGGCCTCCTGCTGTCGTTCGCCTTCGCGCTGTTCGGCGTCCTCTTCTCGTCGGACCACCTCGCGACGGCGCTCGTCAGCGTCGCGCTGCTGTACCCGTTCGTGACGTTCGGCGTCGTCCGCTCCGAGGACCCGACGACGGCATTCCGCCCCGACGCCGTCCTCGGGGCCGGCTTCCTCGGCGCCGCCCCGCTGCTGCTGTACGGAATCGTCGTCGACCGACCGCTGTTCGGCGGCCTCGTCGCCGCCGTCGTCGCGGTCCCGCCGGTGCTCTATCACGCCCGCCACGGCACGTCGGTCAACCCCGCCTCGCCGTCGGCATCGCTCGCCGCCGGCCTCCTGGTCGCCCTCGGGTTGGTCGCCGCCGGCGCCGTCGCGGGCCTGCTGGTCGGCGCGCTCGCGGCCGTCATCGTCGGCCTGGCGGCGGTCGACTACCACCGCCAGCGCGGCGGTCACCTCCGGCGGCGCACCCGGACGGTCGGCGTGATCTGCTGTCTCGGCGGCGGCCTGGCCGTCTTCGGCGCCCTCGCCGCGACCGGCCGGCCGAACGACGGCCTGGCCGGCGGCGCGGTGCTGGTCGCCGTCGGCGCCGCCGTCGCACTCGGGACGTCAGAGTAACCCCCGGTTCTGGGTCGCCCGCTGGAGCCAGACGATCTCGCCCGACTTCAGCAGGAACGCGACCGTCTCGCCGTCGAGCCACCCGACGGCCGGACAGCACCCCGCCCGGTCGTCCGACAGTCCCCGGCGCCACCGCCGGCCGTCTCCGTCGACGGCGCCGACGGCCCGCCCCAGAACGTAGTAGAGCGCCTCCGGCCCGACGACGATGGCGTCCGGGCGAACGGTGGCCCCGCCCGCCCACAGTTCCGTCCCGTCGTCGGCGGCGACGACCCGGGTCCCGTCGGACCCGAGAACGGCCACCCGGCCGTCCGTCCCGACGAGCCCCCGGACCGCTCCGCTCGACTCCAGGTCCCACTCGGCGGTCCCGCCGAGGCCGATTCCGACGACGCTCTCGCCGGCGACGACGGCGCGGCCCGCCTCGACGGCCACCGTCGCTCCGGGGGCAACTGACCGTCGCCACCGCCGCCCGCCGGCGCCGTCTAGCGCGACCAGCGTCTCGCCCGTCCGGACCAGGAGGCCGCCGTCGAGCGCCCGGAGCGCGTCGACCGCCTCGAACGACCGGCGCCAGGCGACCCCTCCGTCCCGGACGGCGGCGACGCCGTCGGCAGCGGCGACGTACGCGGTCGCTCCGGCGGCGACGAGGGGCGGGGTGGGGTCGACGACGGGAACGCGCCATCGCTCCGTTATCTCCGTCTCCGTCGACCCGTCGTCGTCGCCGCCGTCGACCTCCGTCGGCCCGACCGCGACGACCCGCGAGGCCTCGTCGAGCAGGTAGACGCCATCGCCGAGAGCCAGCGCACGTGCGTCGGACCGGTGGACGTATCCCCACTCGCTCGACCCGTCCCGGCCGACGACCGTCAGGTCCGCGCCGTCGACGAACTCGGTTCCGTCCGCCCCGAAGACGTAGTGGCGCCCGTTCGCCACGCCGACGACCCGGTCGTCGTCGACGGCGAACAGCGCCCCGGACACCTGCGGGCCGATGCCCCCCGGGTCGAGGCCCCCCGTTCGACGTACCTCGCCGCCGGCGGGGGCGTAGCCGCACCCCGCGAGCGCTCCGAGGGCTGCCGTCCCGACCGCCGCCAGCAGCCGGCGCCGTCTCACGACAGCTCACCCGCCATCTCGCGGAGCCGCTCGATCCGCTCGCCGGTCGGCGGGTGCGTCTCCGGGAACACGTCCGTCGAGACGAGTTCCTTGCCGCCGAACGCCCGCGTCTCCAGCGGCGCCGCGTACAGCGCCTCCGTTCCGCCGTCCAGCTCCCGGAGGTCCCGGTCGGGCACCGTCGGCATCGTCTCGTCCATCGTCCGGAGCGCACTCGCCAGTGCCGCCGGGTCGCCGGTCAGCGCCGCCGCCCCCCGGTCGGCGGCGTACTCCCGGTACCGGCTCAACACCCGGTGAACGAGGACGCTCGCCGCCCAGAACATCGCCGACAGCGCCAGCGTCAACACGGCGGCGACGAGGAGCACGAGTATCACCTTCGCCGCACCCTCGCCGTCGCCGTCGGAAGTGCTGTCGCCGTAGCCGAACATCCGGGTGACCCCGTACAGCAGGTAGTACGACGCCGTCGCGACGTAGTACGTCGCCGTCGGCAGCAGCCACGCGACGGTCATCACCGTCGCGTCGCGGTTCTTCAGGTGGGCGATCTCGTGGGCGAGTACCGCCTCCCGTTCTCGCTCGTCGAGCCGCCCCAGTAGCCCGGTCGTCACGACGACCACCGGCGTCGAGGCCGGCCCCCTGACGGCCATCGCGTTCGGCGCTTCGTTGCTCGTCACGGCGACGTCCGGGGGTTCGATGTCCGCGACGGCCGACAGCCGGACCACCGACCCGTGGAGGTCCGGGTACGCCTCGGCGTCGGCGCGGTGCGCCCCGACCCCGTCCACGACGGTTCCGGGGCCGAACCGCGCCTGTGCGACGAGGCAACCGGCGACGACGAGGGCGGCTAGCCACGGCTCGACGTACACCCGGCCCGGATAGGGACCGTAGCCCAGCGCCTCCAGCAACGGCAGGAAGACGCCGTTGATCACCGCCACGAACACGTAGATGAACATGAACGGCAACAGCACGACGAGGGCGATCGTCAGCAGCATCCGCCGCCGGAGGGAGGGGTCGTCGGGGAGCATCGGGCGAACCTGTCTTCTCGTCTCTCTCTGTCGGGAAAAAATCTCACGGAGGCGTCCACCGGGATGCCTGACGGCCACAGATCGGCGATGCCGGCGGAACGAGAGCGGTAGTCGTTCTCGCTCCTGCCGTCACTCCTCGCGGTCGCGCTGTCGGACCGCGAACACCGCGATCGCTATGACGACCAACACGAGCAGCGGGAACACCCAGTTCAGGGAGCCGGCCTGCTCCGCGCCGGTGGTCGCCGTGGCGGACGTCGATTCTGCGGTCGATGCCGTGGTCGGCGTCGACGTCGTGTTCGATGCCGTGGTCGGCGTCGGCGTCGACGCCGTGGCCGGTGGTGCCGTGGCCGGCGTCGGCGTCGGGGTCGCAGTGGGTGCCGGCGTCGCCGTCGCCGCCGTCTGCGACGGTGCTGTCGCCCTCCGCGGCGTCGCCGTCGGCGTCGGCGTCGCCGTCGTCTGCGCCGCCTCCGCCTCGTCGGGGTCGTCCCCCGCGACCCGGAACGTCTCCGAGCTTCGTCCGCCCTCGCCGCCGGCGTTGACGGCCCTGACCGTGATCGTGTGGCTCCCCCTCGACAGGTCCGTCAGGAGTTGCCGGGAGCCGTCGAACCGCGTCTCCTCGCCGTCGACGCTGTAGTACCACTCGTCGATCGGCTCGTCGGCCCGCACGTCGAGGGTGACCTCGTCCTCGTACTCGGCGTCGGCCGGCTCGAGTATCTCGACGCTCGGCGCCGTCTCGTCGCCCGGATACACGTACTGGCCGTTGACCCGCTGCGGGAAGTGGGTCGTCACCACGCCCACGTCGGCGTTGGCCTCGACGAGTCCTCCGTCCTCGACCCGGAGCTCCTCGACCTCGTTGTCCGGCGCCCGCTGTGGGTCCGCCCTCGTGTACTTCACCACGCCGCTGTCGTCGATGAACAGCAGCTCTTTGTAGGTGTCGCCGTTGACGTCGGCCAGCCCGACCGGGGCCTTCTTCGCGTTCGCGTCCGCGTCGTCGGTGAGCTGCTGGTAGTAGCTCGTGTCGCTCGCGTTGAGCACGCCGGGGTTGCCCGAGCCGTCGACGATGGGGAAGTACTTCGGCCCGTCCCTGACGATCGGCAGCGGCTCGCCGGCGCCGACGTTGCTGTCACTGCCCGGCGTCGTATCGAACGATAGTTCCCCGTCTTCGTCGCCGTACACCGTCCCGGAGCTCTGGCCGACGGCCATCACCCCACTGCTTGCGTCGAGCCAGACGATCTCCCGGCTGGCGTCGCCGATCACGTCGGCCGACCCGAATATCGCCTGCGGGTCCGTGTCGTATGACTCGTTGCTGACGATGGTCTGTGGGTCCTCGTCGTGATCGACCCGTCGCAGGTCGCCGTTCGCCCGGTAGATGACGTCGAACCGGCCGTCGTCGTCGAAGTCGGCGGTCGCGATCTTTCCGTTGTTGATGCCACCCATCGCGTTCTTTTCGAGTTCCGTGGTCGACCCGTCGGCGACGTGGTAGAGTTCCAGCGGCGGCTCGTCCGTCTCGTCGCCGTCCTCCTTGACGTACGGGATCTCGAGCTGCCCGTCGGCGTCGTAGTGGATCGCCGGCCCCACCGCCCTGAATTCGCCGGACACCGACGTCTCTTCCCGCTCCTGGTCGGAGGTGATGTACGAGAGGTGGCCCGACCGGTCGTCGACGTAGACCGCCGTCGATCCCGACCGCCCGACGCCGAACGTCCGCTCGACCGTCTCGACGTTGCCGTCGGGGTCCTCCGCGTACACCGTCAGGGTGTACTGCTCGCCCGGGTCGAGGACGAGCCTGTCGAACTCGTCGGGGTTGAACGACCCCTTGTCGTCGCCGTTGATGCTGTACCGCCACTCCTCGACCGCCTCCTTGGCGCTCACGTCCAGCGGCACCCCCTTTCCGTCCTGAATGTAGGTCCGGTTCTCCGGCGCGTCGACGGTGACCGGCGGCGGCGTGAGGTCGATACCCCGTCCGCCGGCGGCGCCGACCGACTCGTCGACCGAGACCGACGAGCCGTTGATCACCTGCGACGAGCCGCCACCCACCTCGACGAGCTTCAGCCGGTCACTGTTGCTGTCGACGTAGACGACCTCGCTGACGCCCCCACCGTCGAGGTCGGTCTCTCCGATCGGTGCTGCGGCGGCGTCTCCGCCGACGTCGGTCTTGGCGCCGTCGGCGTCGATCAGCGCGATGCTGTTTTTGCTCCCGTCGACGACGGCCACGCGGGTCCCGGAGTCTCCGTCGTAGTTCGCCAGCGGGCCGACCCCTGCGACGTCGCCGTACCCGGTGGACTCGACGGAGCCGTCGTCGTCGACGTACTTCACGCGCTGAGAGGGGCCGACGAAGACTGTTTCGTCCGCGCCGTCGCCGTCGAAGTCGCCGTATCCGGCGACGGCGGTCGCCTCGACGTCCGCCAGGGACTCTTTGGTCTCCCCGCCGCCGCTGACCCGCCAGATACTGCCGTCCGAGCTGTTCACGTAGAGCACGTCCGATACCCCGTCGCCGTCGACGTCGTCCACCGCGATGGCCGCCTCGGCGACGCCGCCGTCGACCAGCTGTTCGGTGGTTCCGGCCGGCCGGACGAGCTTGAGACCGTTGTCGTACACTACCGGTGCGTCGACGTTGCCGTCGTCGTCCAGGTCGACGGCGGTTCCGACGACGGCCGCCTGCTGATCCGTCGCGTTCCGCGTTCCCTCCTGGTCGATAAACTCGACGAATCCGTCCTCGTTGACGTAGACCGCACCGTTTTCGCTTGCCGCGGCCGTGCCGGCCGCTGACAGTGCTGCGGCGACGACCGCGACGAGCGCGACGGCGACGACGATACGGCGAAGGCGGTCCGACGACGGGACCAGCTTCTCGACTATACCACCGCACGGCACCGCGTCCAATTTGCTTCGGGCACCCCACATCCCACGAGCAAAACTCTATTCGGAATGAATGAACATGTCGGCGTCAGTCTCCGGCCTATTAAGTTCCAAACGCTCGCTGCATCCCGGCCGGAGGTGGAAGGAACTCCCGACGGTCGCGCCGCCGGGTCGAGCGGAATCCGGGCGCAAGCGCCCGGATGCTGCGGAATCTTTTCCGGCGTCGCCCGGTCGCCCGCGCCACGCCAGCGGCGCGAGTCGACGGCGACCCGCTCTCCGCTCACGGCGGCTTCGCCGCCGTTCGCACGGTCAGCGGGACCGCCGGTCCCGCTCGATTCGAAACCTGTCGACGAAAGAGATCGACGGCTCACTCCGTTCGCCGTCGGCGTCCGTGCTCGTACTACGCCAGCGGCGTTCGCTCGACGACCGTCCCGTCGTAGGTTGGGTACTGCTCGACGATTTCGCCGTCGTCGACGTCGCCCTCCTCGATCATCTCCTCCAGCAGCCACCACGCCAGCTCGACGTGGTCGGACTTGACGGTGTAGTACTCCTCGGGGACGGCCGTAGACGAGCGTGCCGTCGTCGGTGACGTCGTCGAACTCCCGGCGGATGTTCCGGGCCATCCGCTTCAGCCGCGAGCGGTGCTGGGCGGCGTCCTTGAAGACGCTGGTACAGAAGTAGACCTTCTCGTGGTCGCCCATCTCCCCGAGGACGTCGTGGCTGCCTTCGACCGCCGACATGTGACCGTCCTTCAACTCGAAGCCGGCCTCCTGCATCCGGCGGTAGTTGCCGTCCGACATCTCGAACTCGTTGACGTTGCAGAACTCGGCGGCGCCCTCGTCGAGAAACTCGAGGAACTCCGGCTCGGCGCGGATGCCCGGAATCTCGAAGGCCGGCGTCAGCCCCTCCTCGCGGGCGACGTGGAGGATCTCCTCCCACTCGGTGCCGTGCAGCTCGCCCCACAGCTCGTACGGCGGGTGGAACCGTATCTCATCGAGGCCGGCCTCCGACAGCCGGCGCATGTTCTCGCGGCCGCCCGTGATGCCCGTGTAGAGGTGGGTGTGGTGGTCGGCGCCGAACTCGTCTTTCAGGAGTTCGAGGTAGTGACAGGTCCGCTCCAGCGCCTCCTGCGGTTCGCCGCCGGTGATGGATGTTCCGAGGGCGTCCATCCGCTTTGCCTCCCCGAGGACGTCGGCGTCGGACTCGACGGGCCGCTCGTTGGCGTACACCTGATTTACGTTCTTGCGGTTCTCGCCGAGCGGGCAGTAAAAGCAGTCGCGCTGGTCACAGTAGCCGTAGACGAACAGCACCATCTTCCCGCCGACGGCGCACTGTTCGCAGCCCTCCGAGATCATTCGTTGTCGGCTGTATCGGTCCCAGCCGCAAAAGTCGTGCGTTACGACTCCGCGCTGGGCGCTGCCGGACCGTTCCACGACGCTCCGCCGGTGGCGGAACCTACTATTCCAGTTTAGCGGAGAACATTCAACAGTTCACAAGAAGATTCGAGAAATGGCACGAAATCAGGAGCCAGTAAGTGAAGAAGAGATCAAGGCGATCCGCGAAGAGATGGATGAACAGCGCGAGGAAATCCGCGAGACACTAGCAGAAGATCTCGGCGGCGAGCCTGAGGACTACGACGCTGAAGAGTACCTCAGTAACCGCGCCGACGAGCCTATGACCGACGGCGGCGAGTGATGCACATGGCCGCGTGCTCCCTGTCACCGGAAGGCGACTACGACCAGGCCGTGCGGAACGTCTTCGTCAAGTACTCCCACCGAACGGAGGGCGATGATGAGGTATCGACGTCGAAGGGTAACCCGCCGAAGTATTCCAGCACGTGGGAGACCGCCGACGAAACCGACCAGACCGAGGTGTCCTGCGACGGCGGATGACCGGACTGCCGGACCGGTCAATCCCCGTCGCCGTCGGACGACGAACTCAATTGCACCGAACGCCTACACGAGTCTATGGAGCCGACCCGACGCCGGTTCCTCGCGGGCACCGGCGCCGCCGTGGTCGCCGGGCTCGCGGGCTGTTCCGGCCGGCCGACGCTCGAGGGCGCCGCCTTCGCGGCCGCCGGTGCCACGCTGCCGCGGGACGTCCAGCGGGAGACCGGCTACACTCACTACCGCACCGGCGAGACGACCGCTTCCCGGCGGTTCGAGCGGTTCGGGCTCGGCCGGACCGTCGAGGTGACGAGCGTCGTCGCCGAGTACGACCGGGCCGTCGAGCTGGGGCTGTTCGGACGGCGGGTGCAGGCGGCGGTGTTCGCGGTGCTTACGACGCCGCGGGTCCGGATTCTCGGCCGGGAGTACAACCCCGTCGCCGAGATGACGCCGACGGAACTGGCCGAGGCCGCCCAGCGGCGGTACGCCGACTTCGACGACGTCACGCCGGTCGAGCGTTTCGAAGGGACGGTCGGCGGTCGGCCGGCACCGGTGACGCGGTTCGACGCCGACGCCCGACTGCTGGCCGTGGGTCGCGGGGTGGACGTCCACCTCTACGTGAGCGGGGCGGTCGAACTCGGCGGCGAGTACGTCGTCGCGCTGGCGGTCCACCCGCGGGCGCTCGGCCGCCGGGCGGCGACCGTCGAGCGACTGATGGCCGCCGTCGACGCCGCCTGACCGGGGCCAGGGAGAAGGGTCTTAACATATCGAGTGAAATTCACGCGCGATGAGTGATGCTCCCACTTCTCTGTGTCGACCCCAACTGTCGAGGCCTGGACGGGAGAAATCGATGCCGTACGGCGAAAATGTGTAGCGTGTAGAATGCAGTATAGCGCGGCCGACACGACCGAGGCGTCAGCACACCGCCGCGACGGTATCAGCCGTCGGGCCGTACTGGCGACAGCGATCGCCCCGGTGGTCGGGACGGCCAGCTGTTCGTGGGCCGAAGACGACGAGGGGTACGACCGCTCGGATCACGAGATGACGTTCGACCTCGAGTGCGTCGACCCCGCCGCCGGCAAGTACGTCGTTCGCCTCACTTGGGAGTGGGCGGACGGAGCCAACGGCTCGGCCCCGCGGGACGTGGTGCTCATCTACTGGGACGCCAACCGGTGGGAGTGGACCGGAGACGGCGGCGAGACGACCGACGCCGTCGCCTACGACTCGTGGTACTCGGACACGGAACGACGGTCCCGCGTCAAGTTCCTCCACCACGACACCGCCGCCGACGCCGGCCGGGAGTACGCCGCGGGCTACAGGCTATCGACGGTCGGCGACGTGGCGCCGGCCGACAGGAGCGTCTTCGGAGCGTACGCCCACCGCACCCGGCCTCCCCGGGAAGGCACGCGCTACAGGCCCGACTACGAGAAGGGAACCGGCTGGACCGCCGAGGAGGCGACGTGGACCCGGACGGCCGAGTCCGGCCAGACAGCGGCCGCGTGCCCCGAGGAGGGGACGTAACGCGGCCGCTGCAGGGAGAAGGAACTTAACCCGTCGCCGAGAACTGTGTACGACGACCGATGCTCCTGGTCCTCTGTGTCGATCTCGACGACGACCTCGGTCGGAAGACCGACTTCGAGACGCCGGTCGTCGGCCGCGACGCCGTCGAGGACGCCGCCGTCGCCCTGGCGAACACCGACCCCGAGGACTCCGACGTCAACGTCTGCTTCCAGGGCGTCCATCTCCACGACGAGATCGACGACGACCGCGAAAGCGTCGAGGTGGCGGTGGTCACCGGCACCGCCAAGGCCGACGTCTCGGCCAACCGCACGGTCGGCGACGAGGTCGACACCGTGCTGGCGTCGCTGTCGACCGGCGAGGACGTCCACGCCCTCGTCGTGACCGACGGCGCCCAGGACGAGTCGGTGCTACCGGTCATCCGCTCGCGGGTGCCCATCGACGGCGTCCGCCGGGTGGTCGTCCGGCAGGCCCAGGACCTCGAGTCGATGTACTACACGTTCAAGCGGGTGCTGGCCGATCCCGAGACCCGCGGCACCATCCTCGTCCCGCTCGGCATCCTGCTACTCATCTACCCGGTGGCGATCGTCGCCGACGAGCTCGGCCTGCCGGGGTCGACGCTCGGGGTTATCTCGGCGCTTTTGGGGCTGTACGTCCTCTTCCGGGGGCTCGGGCTGGAGACCGCCATCGACGACCTCGTCGAGCGGGTCCGCGTCGCGCTGTTCGCCGGCCGCGTCCAGTTCGTCACCTCCGTCGTCGGAACGGCGCTCGTGGCGGTCGGCGCGGTCGGCGGGATCGAGGCGGTCGACGCGGTCGCCGACCCCGACCCGCAGGCGCTCGGCGCGACCGTCGCCTTCGTCTACGGCGCCGTCCAGTGGGTCGCCGCCGCCGGCGTCGTCGTCTCGCTCGGCCGCATCACCGACGAGTACCTCGGCGGCGGCTTCCGCTGGCGCTACCTCAACGCGCCGTTCTACGTCGGCGCCATCGCGCTCGTACTGCACGGCCTGACGGCGTTCTTCCTCGGACAAGGGTTCGCCGACCTATCGTACCTGGCGGCGACGCTGACGGCCGGGACGCTGCTGGGGCTGGCCAGCACGCTCACCTTCGCGGTCGTCGAGCAGCGTTACCCGCAGGACTCCGACTCCGGGCTGGCCGGCTGACCGGTCGGCCGGCTACCTGTTACAGCGAGAGAGTCTCGGCGTTCACGCCGGGCGTGAATCGCGTTCACTTTCGCTCCACTTGCCACGGATTTATGCCGGGCGGGGTCGCATACGGCGATAACTCAATCGCCGAAATCAATCCGGAAACACTGGGGTCCTTCCCGTCGAGACGCACCACACGGTGCTTACAGTACCCCTGCCCCTGCAACACGGGATGGGGTGACGACACGACTCAATCCAACCCCGCCAGCGTGCGAGCCTGCCCACCGTGGTCGTTCGAAAGACGCCTCGCGTCTTTCGTGATGACGAGAATCGTTGATTCTCGAACCACAGAAAGGGCAGGCAGGCCGATGGCACGGCCCGTGTCCGGCCGCCGTCAAATGGCGGCCGGTCGCCCGGTGCGGTATCGGGCGCTGTGCGAGCGGATACCGCGTCCCTGGGGAAACCCCGGCGTCGTCGGGCAACGCCCGACTGCTTGAGGGAGCGTCGCTCCCTCTCCGTTCACCCCGGGGAGGATGTCATCGGACCGCTACGGCGGTCACGTCCGACAGCCCGAGCGAGCGGTGTCGCCAGCCGTCGTCCGTCCGGACCAGGGCGGTCCCCGGCTCCGTGACGACGTAGGTCCCCTCGCCGTGGGCGACGCCCGCGACCGGCTCGGTCACCGGCAGGTCGACGACCCGCCAGCCGTCGCCGTCGCGCTCGTACAGCGCGTCGGCGGTCGCGGCGTGGGCTCGGTCGCCGTCGGCGGCGACGACGCGGAACGACCCCTCGACGTCGACCACCCAGCCGTTGGCCAGCCGGTACAGCCCCGCCGGGGTCGCGGCCAGCGGCCGCCCGGTCGCCGCCACGTCGGCGACGTCCTCAAGGCCGACGGGCGTCCCGTCGAGCCGGTGGAGGCCGTCGGCGGCCGCGACCAGGTCGCCGTCGACGGCCCGGACGCCGGACAGGTCGGCGAGCGTCGCCCAGTCGTCGCCGTCGCGGCGGGCGACGCGGCCGTCGCCGGCCGCCACGAGCCCGTTGTCATCGTGGTCGTGGTAGCCGACCGCGTCGGCCGGGCCGAACCCCGTCGGTTCGAGGCCGTCGTCGGTCCCGACCAGCACGTCCTCGGCGGTCGCGACGGCGACGCGGCCCCCGACGGCGGCGACGTCCCTCGCGTCACACCGCCGTAGGAGGCCGAACTCGCCGACGATGTCGCCGGCGACCTCCACCCGGACGACGCCGGCGCCGGCGGCGACGAACGCCGTCGTCGACCCCTCGCGGTCGGCGTAGACGCGCTTCTCGTCGATGCCGATGTCTTCCATGACTACACTCGACGGCCCGACGCCGAAAGCGTTCGGACGGAAGCGGTCGAACGAAGCATCAGACCGGCTCCGACCGGGCGCGGTGACGCTCGAAGACCCGCTCGCCCCACCGGACGGCGGCCTCGTCGTCGGCGAAGACGGCGCCGGCCAGCGTCCCGTCGTCGTAGCCGAACAGCCCCAGCCGGTCGTCGTCGAAGAGCACGACCGCGAACGGCAGTTCGGCCTCGATTCGGCGGAGTTCGACGCCCGTCGTCGACCGGACGGCGTCGTAGTCGTCGTAGTCGGCCGCCAGCCGCTCCAAAGCCGGCCGCTCGAGCACCAGCGTCGCGGTCTGCCGGCCCGCCTGGACCCGCCCGTGGATGTCCGAGAGGTACCGCGGCATCCCCGACGGCGACAGACACCGGAGCCGGTCGGCCGTCTCCGCCAGCGCGTCCAGCCGCTCCAGCGGCCGCTCGGGGGCGTGCCGCCCGGGGACGTGGACGTGGCCGTGTTCGAACAGCGACAGCGGCAGATGGACGTCCGCCGGGACGGTCTCCAGCAGCCGCTCGGCGGCCGCCAGCCGTCGAAGCCGAGTCAGGTAGGTGTCGTGGCGGCGCCACGCCAGCCGGCCCATCCTCGTCAGCCGGTAGCCGCCGTCCCCGTCGACGACGAGCCCCGCCGCCTCGAGCTCCCGGAGCCCCTTGTAGACCGTCGAGCGGGCGACCCCGAGGTCGTCCCGGAGCGCCCGCTGTGTCGTGGGTCCGTCCGCGAGCGCCTCCAGCATCGGCGCGCGCTTCCGGAGAGCGTCGAGAAACGGCGGTTCAGCCTGCGGCTCCGTCATCGGTGGGTCGTTGGGACGCCGGAAGTAAATCACCCCTGCCGACGCGTTTCGACCCCCGAAACGCGTCCGACGTCCCGAAACGCGTCTCGGGAGGTAACCTGAAGAGAGTACGGACGAAAGCCGAACCGCACCCGCTGGCGCCGTGTCTCTCCGCCGGCCGGCCCGACGCGGCCGTGCCGGTATCACTTTGCCATCGGACCCCGACCTCCCGTGTATGCACGTGTTCGGTTCGAGCGGCGTCCGCGGCCTGGCGGGGTCGGAGCTGACGCCGCCGTTCGTCGGCCGCATCGCCGCCGCCGCCGGAACCACACTCGAGGCGACGACGGTCGGCATCGCCCGAGACACCCGCACGACGGGGCGGCTGTTCGCCGACGCGGCCGCCAGCGCCCTGGCCGGCGTCGGCTGTGACGTCCACCGACTCGGCGTCGCGCCGACGCCGGCCGCCCAGGCGTACGCCGAGCGGACGGGCGTACCCGTGGTCGTCGTCACGGCCAGTCACAACCCGCCGGCGTACAACGGCGTGAAGCTCGTCGGCGCCGACGGCGTCGAACTCGGCCGCGAGACGCTGAAACGGGTCGAAAAGCGGCTGCTCGAGGAGTCGTTCGAGCTCGTCGGCTTCGACGCCGTCGGCCGCACCCGCGAGGTCGACGGGGTCCGCGAGGCCTACGTCGACGGGCTGCTGGAGGCGCTGGCCGCCGACGGGGTCCGCGAGCGGATCGCGGCCGCGGAACCCACCGTCGTCGTCGACCCGGGCCACGGCGCGGGCTGTCTGACCGGCCCCGACTTCCTCCGGCGGCTCGGCTGTCGCGTCCACACGATCAACGCCACCCCGGACGGCCACTTCCCCGGCCGGGACCCCGAGCCGGTGGCGGCGAACCTGGCGGATCTCCGGCGGTTCGTCCGCGCGACGGACGCCGAGCTCGGGATCGCCCACGACGGCGACGCCGACCGCGCGGTGTTCGTCGACGAGACCGGCACCCACGTCGAGGGCGACTCGGCGCTGGCGGCGCTTGCGGCCGCGGAACTCGGGGCCGGCGACGTCGCGGTCTCGGCGGTCAACGTCTCCCAGCGGCTCGTCGACGTCGCCGACGCCGCCGGCGCCGGCCTGGAGCTGACGCCCATCGGCAGCACGCACATCATCTCCCGGATGGAGGCCCTCCGGGCGGCGGGCGAGACGGTGCCGGTCGCCGGCGAGGGCAACGGCGGGATTTTCTTCCCCGGCTACCGGCTCGCCCGCGACGGCGCCTACATCGCCGCCCGCTTCCTCGCGCTGGTCGCCGACCGGCCCGCGAGCGAGGTCGTCGCGGCGTACGACGGCTACGTCAACGCCCGCGCGAACCTGGAGTACGACGGCGACGACGAGCGGGCGGCGCTGCTCGAGGCGGCCGACGCCTACGCCGCCGACGCCGACGCCGAGGTGACGACGCTCGACGGCTACCGGCTCGACTACGGCGACGGGTGGGTGCTGGCCCGCCCGAGCGGCACCGAACCGCTCGTCCGGGTGTACGCCGAGGGGCCGACCGACGACCGGGCCCGGGCGCTGCTGGACGGGATGTGCGAGGCCATGGAAGCCGGGCGTCAGGGCGGCTCGTAGCGCTCCAGCGCCTCCGTCAGCCGGCGTCGCCGCTCGCGGGCGTCGTCGAGTTCCTCGGCGACCGCGCCGGACTCGAGCCGCCGGCGCTCCGCGTCGGTCAACTCGGCGCGGGCGACGGCGGCCTCCCGGAGCCGGTCGTAGTCGTCCTCGCGCGTTCGCGCCCGCACCGCCCGCACCGCCCGGACCGTCTCCTCGCCGGCGAAGCGGTCGACGACCGACAGCAGCTCCTCGCTGCGGAAGCGGAGCCGGTCGGCCGGCGGCGGCGGCCAGCCGACGCACAGCGGCGCCGCCGACAGCTCCTCGAGGTACGTCCGGTTCGTCGCGACCCGGCGCTTCAGCAGCGACGGCTCCTCGACGTAGTGCGAGAGCTTCGACGTCGAGTACTCCGCGTACTCCAACAGCTCCGGGACGGGGTGGTCGCCGGCCGGCGTCGACTCGACGTACGCCTGTAGCTCCGACGGCGGCGCCCGGACGTCGACGAGCGGGTAGCCGGCGGCCGTCCGGACGACGTCGAGGAATTCCCGGGCGGGCGCCTCCCGGCGGAATGCGTCGAACGCCTCCGTCACCGCCCTGTCGTAGCGCTCGACCGGCTCCCGCAGCCGCTCGACGGGTGCCTCGAGGTCGGCGTCGCCGAGCCGCCGCAGCCGCTCGAGGTCGTCGATCCGGTCGTCGACCTCGCGGCGCCGGCGCTCGGCGATCCGGTACGCCCGGCGGTAGCGGTCCTTGACGGCCGACAGTCCCTCGCGGTAGTCGGCGTAGCTCCGGGCCGGCGCCAGCGCCTCGCGGGCGGCCTCGAAGTCCGCCTCGGTCAGCGACGTCGAGACGCCGCTCGTCTTGACGTGATTGTCGGCCGCGAGGAACGCCTCGCTCTCGGGGACGTCCTCGGGGATCGATTCCAGCGTCTCCGAGAGGGCGTCCCGGAACTCGACGTACCCTTCGAAGTCGTCCCAGTCGGTGGCGCGGTCCTCCCAGCGGTCCAGCACCTCGGCGACGGACTCGTAGGCGTCGGCGACCGTGTCGACGGCTCCGGGATCGGCCGGCGGCTCCGCGCGCAGCCCTTCGAGCCGCTCGTCGGCGGCCTCGAGGGCCGCCACGGGCGCCGTCTCCGGGTCGGGGTCGGAGCCGGAGTCGGGATCGGCGTCACTCCCCGTAGACATCGTCGGGATCGAAGACGCGGTCGCCGACGGTCTCGCCGTCGACGGTCCGGTGGAAGCAGCTCTCGAAGCCGGTGTGGCAGGCGCCGCCGGTCTGCTCGACGAGATACAGCAGCGCGTCGCCGTCGCAGTCGACGCGGACCTCCTCGACGCGCTGAGTGTGGCCGCTGGAGGCGCCCTTCCGCCACAGCTCCTCGCGACTCCGGGAGTAGTAGTGTGCCTCGCCGGTCTCGCGGGTCCGCTCGAGGGCCTCCCGGGAGGCGTAGGCGAGCATCAGCACCTCCTCGGAGTCGGCGTCCTGTGCGACGGCGGGTAATAGCTCCTGCTCGTCGAAGGCGAGGTGGGTCACGGCCACATCTGAGCCGGTCGGGGAGATAGGCCTTTCCGTTAGAACCCCAGCGCCGATAGCAGTACGAACAGCAGGTCGCCGTACGACAGCGCCACGACCAGCCCGACGAACATCGGCAGCAGGAACGGCACGCCGGGCGTCAGCCAGACGACCTCCCGGTCGGGCTCGGTCAGCACCTCCAGCCCCGCCCGTAACTCCGCCGGGGTCGTGCCGTAGGCGCGGTGGGCCTCGAGGAACCGCTCGGCACCCCACGTATCGAGCGGCCGGACGGCTGGCTCGGGAGCGCCGCCGTCGGTCGCCACTCGGTCGCCGACCGACCCGTCGCCGGGGTCGTTGCGCGCCGTCGGTAGCGGGTGCCGGTACCGGTCCGGCGCCGCCCGTACGTCCTCGAGGGTCATCCCCCGCCAGCGGAGGTACATCCGCAGCGCGTCGACGTCGAGTCCCCGGCGGGTGAACCCCGACGGCGACTCCAGCAGCCGGCCGTACTCCTCGACGATCTCCCCGACGGCGACCGGCCGGCCGATGAACATCGCCGGCGTGAGTTCCCCGCGCGGCAGGTTCCGCAGCGCCAGCACCAGCGGGTACGCCAGCCCCACCAGCACCGTGTTCGAGAGGACGGTCAGCGAGAAGACGCCGAGCGGGGCCGGCTGCAGCGGCAGCACCGTCGCGGCGGCGTCCGTCGCCTCCGACGGGTAGTACCGCGGGTTCGCCGGCAGCAGCAGCGCCAGCGACATCACCGCCTTGGCGTCGGCGCCGCCGAAGCCGCCCAGCCGCCAGAAGAGATAGCCCAGCGGCGCGACCAGCCCCAGCGACAGCCCGACCCGCACGGCGAACAGCGGCCACGCCCGCCCCCCGGCGACCAGCACCGCATCCCAGGTGAGGGCGACGACGCCGGCGACGATCAGCGGGAGCCACGCCCGGTTCGGGACGCGGCGCGTCCGGACGTCCCGCAGCGCCGCCCACCCCAGCACCGGCACCGCGACCAACCGCAGCAGGTCGGGCCCGTTCGCGACTCCGAAGACCAGCGACACGGCTCGGGTTGCGGCCACCTCACTTATAAACTCGTGGCCTCCCTTCCGGTCCTAATTTAACTACGAGAGAGCCGGCCGGTCGGCCGACGTCGGGCGGGACCTCGAACGGGGCCGACCGCTCGCCGGGTGAGGCCGAGCGAGCGAGAGGAGGAGCGACGACACGGGAGCGTGGTTCGAACGACGGCTCGCGGAGCCGTCGTTCGTCATACCGGAAGAGCGAAGCTCTTCCGTAGATCGCGGATCTCCGATCCGCTCACTCCCGGAAATCGCTGATTTCTGGAGACAGCGAGAGGGCCTCGTGAAAAAGCGGGCGGAAGGGGCGTTCGGGAACACCGCTACCACCGCCGAAATACATTATTCGCTCCCGACTAAACACTACAGCGACCGCCGGTGCCGGAGGCGCCGAATCCGGGGAGTTATGACCGGACCGTCCCAACGACCGACAATGGGAGTCCTCGAAGATAAAGCACGCGCACGGGTGTTCTACAGGTACCTGTCGAAGGTGTACGACACCATCAACCCGTTCATCTGGAACGAGGAGATGCGCGACCGGGCGCTGGAGTGGCTCGACCTTGACCCGGACGACCGCGTGCTCGACGTCGGCTGCGGCACCGGCTTCGCCACCGAGGGGCTGCTCCAGCACACCGACGACGTCTGGGGGCTGGACCAGTCGGCCCACCAGCTGCGGCGGGCCTACGGCAAGTTCGGCAAGCGCGGCGACGTCCGGTTCCACCGCGGCGACGCCGAGCGACTGCCGTTCGCCGACGACAGCTTCGACGCCTACTGGTCGTCCGGCTCGATCGAATACTGGCCGAACCCCGTCGACGCCCTGAAGGAGGCCCGCCGGGTGACCGAGCCCGGCCGTCCCGTTCTCGTCGTCGGGCCGGACTACCCCGACTCCACGCTCATGCAGCGGCTCGCCGACGCGATCATGCTGTTCTACGACGAGACGGAGGCCGACCGGATGTTCGCCGAGGCCGGCTTCGAGGAGTTCGAACACCACATCCAGCAGCGCGCGCCGGGGACGCCGCGGGCCATCACCACCGTCGCCTACGTCCCCGAGAACGAGGACGACGCCGCCGGCGAGGAGACGGCCGAGGCCGAGACCGCCGAGGTCGCCTAAACCGTCGTCTCCAGCGTCGCGATCCGGTGGTCGCCGGCGTACAGCCGTAGCTCCACGGTCGCCCCGGCCTCGGGCGTCGGCCGGTTCGTCGAGGCGACCCGCAGCGACGCCGTCTCGCCGGCCGTCCACGGACCCATGTAGGCGCTGTTGAACGGCCCGGTCGGCCCGCTCTCGAAGCCGTCGGCGGCGAAGAACGGTACCGGGGGCTGCTCGGCCAGCGGTCGCCCGTCGACGCGGACCCGGACGCGGAGCGTCGACGGGTCGACCGCCTCGCCTCCGCGGTGGGTGACCCGGATCTCGCCGTCCGCCGTCGCCGCACAGTCGAAGCTCGCCGTCGGGGCGGTCGCCGGCGGGTCGACCGTCAGCAGCGCGCCGAGCCCGGCGGCGGCGGCGACCGTCACGGCGACGAGCAGGACGACCCCGACGACCGGCACGGCGGCACGGTCGGTCATACGGCCGGTGGCCGCGGCCTCCGACAAGAACGTTCGGCGGCTTCAGCCGGCGATCTCGACGCTGACCCGCTCGTCGTCGACGACCGTCACGTTCGCCCGCCCGCGGGGAGCGACCGTCCACAACCGTTCGCCGTCCGTCGACCCGACGACGGTTCCGTCGACGGCGACGCGGGCGTCGACCCGCTCGCCGGTGGCGGCGTCGAAGGCGGTCACGCCCAGCGGCCCGCCGGGGTAGGTCGTTTCGACGCGCACGCGGAGGGTCTCGGGGTTGGAGTCCGCGGTGACATTGCGGCTCTCGGTCGGGAGCGTCGCGACCCGCAGGCGCTGGGTCTCCCTGACGACCCGGTTGGACCCCCCGTCGAGGTACGGCGTCAGCCGACCGTGGTCGTGTTCGTAGGTGATGCTGTACAGCCGGGCCGCGTCGGCGCTGATGAAGTTCGCGTCGGCGACGCCGACGTTGCCGTCGTTCACCCAGGGGTAGATCTCTCCGAGGCGGTCGAACACCGCGCCGACGTCGCCCTCGTAGCGGTCGTCGGGACCGACGCCCCTGATCCCCGGATCGTATGCCTCGCGGAGGTAGACGGGGTCGCCGTCTTCGTCTTCCTGCACCGTCGCGAGGACGAGCCCGCCGGCAGCGGCCTCGGCGTGGACGCGGGTGCGCTCGCCGTCGAGGCCCTCGGTGATCTCCTCCCGGACGGGACCCTGTAGCGGGACGAGACGGATCCGGAGCGCCGACAGTCGCTCGGCCTCGGCGTCCATTCCGAGGTCGGTCGCCCGGTCGCGGAGTTCCGCGGCGGTCGAACTCCGAGCCCCGGCCTCGGCGTCGATGGCGGCGAGCGTACGGAAGAGGTCTTCCTGGCTCGTCTCGCCGCGGGCGTACGCCTCGATGGCCCGTCGCTCGCGCCGCTCGAGTGCGTCGACCCGCTCGGCGAGCCGCTCGGTTCCGTTGCGGACGACCGCCCGGCGGTCGGCGTCGGTGTCGGCGTCGTCGTACGTGCGCCGGAACGACACCGTCGAAAACGTCGACCGGACCCCGGCGGCGTTGGCGCTGACGCTGGCGGCGACGTCGAGCGACGTCGTCTCCTGGCCGCCGCGCTCGACGTCGCCGGCGTCGGGAGCGAGGTAGTTGCTCGCGTCGTCGATCGGCTGGACCGTCATCGACGACGACTGCTGTGTCGTCGCCAGCGCGACGCCGCCGAAGGCACCGAGACAGACGAGAAGGGCGAGGATGAGGACGACCGTCCGGGACCCGCTCATACCGACCGTCTTGACCCGGGTGGATAAAAATCCGGCCGTCTCGTCGCCTCGGACAGAAACGACTGCAGAGACGCCCAGAGAGCGTATAACCACCGCAGACGTTTTATCGCGTGATGGAAAGCGTTTTGCCGCACCCGCGTGCATGCCACACGTATGCGGTTCCGGGTCCCCCTCCTCTGTGCCCTCCTCGCGGCTGCCCTCCTCGCGGGCGCGGTGCCGACAGGCGCCCAGCCGCCCGCCGAGGAGACGCGGCTGGAGGTGCAACTGCAGAACGACGGCGACGCCCGGTGGACGATCGTCGCCACCGTACCGCTCGAGAACGAGGGGGACGTCGACAGCTTCAGATCGTTCGCCGAGGCGTTCGAAGGGGGCGAACAGGACTTCCGGCTCGGGGTCGACGTTTTCGAGCGGGCCGCCGCGGCGGCCACGGAGGCGACCGGCCGGGAGATGTCGGTCGGCGAGTCCAGCCGGTCGGCGGAGCTAATCGAGCGGTCGACCGACGACGGGACCGACCGGTACGGCGAGCTGCGCGTGTCGTTCGTCTGGGAGTCGTTCGCCCGGGTCGACGAGAACGGGACGATGTACGTCGGCGATGCGTTCAACACGACCGACGGGACGTGGCTCTCCGGGCTCGGCCCCAATCAGACGCTCGTCATCCGGTCGGCGCCGGGCTACACCGCCCCGACGACGTCGCCGATCGGCGCCGACGACGGCGACCTCCGGTGGGAGGGGCCGGCGAGCTTCGAGCCGGGCTACTTCGAGATCGTCTACCAGCCGGCGCCGGACGGACCGTTCGAGTCGCCGTCGACGGCGCTGCTCGTCGGCGCGCTGGCGCTGAGCGGTACCGCGCTCCCGCTCGGCGTCTACCTCCTGTGGCGCCGACGCGAGGAGACGGGCGTCGACGACGATGGCGACGGCGAGGCCGACGGCGACGGCGGGGACGACGACAGCGGGGACGACGGCGACGACGGCCCGGCCCTCGAGTTGCTCTCCGACGAGGAGCGCGTCGAACACCTCCTCGAGCAGCACGGCGGCCGGATGAAGCAGGCCAAGATCGTCAAGGAAACCGGCTGGTCGAACGCCAAGGTCTCGCAGCTGCTGTCGTCGATGGAAGACGACGACAGGGTCGACAAGCTCCGTATCGGCCGGGAGAACCTCATCAGCCTCCCGAAGGAGGGCGTCACCGACATCGATTCCGGCGAGGACTCCTGACCGCCCCTCCTGGCAGGCCCCGTCGCGTTCGGAAACGTTTAACCACGAACGACCCCGACAGTTCGACGAACGATCATCATGAAGGTACTCGTCACCGTCAAGGAGGTGGCCGAGGTCGACGACGAGTTCCGCATCTCGGGACTCGACATCGACGAGGGGTCGCTGGAGTACGACCTCAACGAGTGGGACGACTACGCCGTCGAGGAGGCCGTCCAGCTGTCGGAGGCCGACGAAACCGACGACGTCGAGGTCGTCACGGTCACGGTCGGCCCGGAGCGGGCCGAGGAGACGGTCCGGATGGCGCTGGCGAAGGGCGCCGACCGGGCCGTCCGCGTCTGGGACGACGCCCTCGCCGAAACGCAGTTCCTCGACCTCGACGCGAAGGCCGAGCTGCTGGCGGCCGTCGCCGAGGAGGAGGAGCCGGACCTGGTGCTGTCGGGCGTCCAGGCCGCCGACGACGCCAACGGCGCCACCGGCGTCGCCCTCGCCGAGCGACTGGGCGTCGAGTGGGCCGCCGTCGTCAACGCGATGGAGCTGGACGCCGACGCCGGCGTCACGAGCGTCCGCCGGGAGCTGGAGGGCGGCGTCGAGGAGCTGACCGACGTCGAGCTGCCCGCCGTGCTCACCTCGGTCTCGACGAGTCAGTCGTCGACTCGCCAGTCGAGCGGACCGACATGTACGAACCCGAGTCGGAAAGCAACGCCACCGTCTGGGAGGGTAGCCCCGAGGACACCGCCGAGTCGCTCGCGGAGTTCCTCCGCGACGAGGGGGTGGTCGACGCGTGAGCGTCCTCGCCGTCGCCGAGCACCGCCGCGGCGACCTCCGGGACGTCTCCCTGGAGCTGATCACCGCCGGCCGCCGACTGGCCGACGCGACCGGCGGCGACCTCGACGTCGTCGTCGTCGGCGGCGACGTCGACGCCTTCGCCGAACGGCTCGACCGCGAGGGCGTCGACACCGTCTACACCGTCGACGAGGGCGAGGAGTTCAACCACGGGGTGTACGCCGACGCCGTCGAACAGCTCCACGCCGAGCTGGAGCCGACCGCGCTCGTGGCGCCGAACTCGGTCAACGGCCTCGACTACGTCCCCGCAGTCGCCGAGCGGCTCGACGTCCCGCTGATCACCGACGTCATCGACTTCGAGGCCGGCGACGGGATCGAGGTCACCCGCGAGCAGTACGGCGGCAAGGTCGAGACCACCTACGACGTCGACGCCGACCGGTACGCCGTCACGATCCGGCCGGCGGAGTACCCGAAGGCCGAGGCGAGCGGCAACGCGACCGTCGAGGCCTTCGACGCCGACGTCGGCGACGACCCCGGGACGACAGTCAACGGCTTCGAGGAGGTCGGCGGCGGCGACGTCGACATCACCGAGGCTGACGTCCTCGTCTCCGTCGGCCGGGGTATCGAGGAGGAGGACAACATCCCGCTGATCGAGGAGCTGGCCGACACCCTCGGCGCGACGCTGTCGTCGTCCCGTCCCATCGTCGACAATGGCTGGCTGCCGAAGAACCGCCAGGTCGGTCAGTCCGGCAAGGTCGTCACGCCGGACGTCTACATCGCCGTCGGCATCTCCGGGGCCGTCCAGCACGTCGCCGGCATGAAAGGCGCCGACACCATCGTCGCCATCAACACCGACCCCAGCGCCCCCATCTACGACATCGCCGACTACGGCATCGTCGACGACCTCTTCGAGGTCGTGCCGGAGCTCATCGAAGCCTTCGGCGGCGAGGCGCCCGACGTCTAAAACCCACTTTTTGCACTTCCCTCGCGCGCCTTCAGCGCACTCGGTCAGGCAAAAACTTGGGGAAAATATGCGCGCGTACTCCTTCGCGCGGCTTCGCCGCGCTCAGTCCGTGCGCGCTACGGCGCCTCCCTGCGGTCGGCGCCGCGAACCGCCTCGGGGGCGACCTGACGGACGCCCCACTCGGCGGATGCTAACTCCGAGTCGATGGCTCGGTTAGTGTAGAGAAACTACTTCTCGTGTACCGTTTGCTGATACCGTTCTCCGGTGACAGTGTAACGGTGGTAGTCTGCGATTTCGTCGCCCAGTGGCGTCCGATTTCGCAGAACGCCATCGTGCTGCCCTTCGATAGTCTCAGTAACCCTCTCGATGGCCCGTTTCGAATTCTCATTCCCGTCTTCGTGGCCGATTGCCACCAGTTCTAACTCGGGTCGGTCGAACACGGGACGAATCACTCGAACTAGTTCGAGAGTCGTCGAGACGGCCCTCGTCGTCCGGCGAATCGCCACAGGCGGTTCGCGTTGGATTTTTCGGGGAGTAAGAGACCGGAGATTCCTCGGACCGTACTCGCGGGGCCGCGGCCCGCGAGCGGACGCTGCAGGTGCCCCGCGCAGAATGTCCGGGACGCATCCGTCACGTACTTCCGGGGACCCGCCCTACCCTTTTTATGGAGTACCTCGAGCGGCGTCGGGCGCTCGTCGAGGAGCGACTCGAGCCAGTTCTCGAGGCCGCGGAGCCGGACGCCATGACCGAGCGGCTAAAGCACGTCTCCCTGTCGGGCGGCAAGCGGGTCCGGCCGATGGTGACGCTACTCGCCTTCGAGGCCGCCGGCGGCGAGTTGGCCGGCGGGAGCGGTCGTCCGCGTCGGGCGGCCGACGACGCGGTCGACTTCGCGGTCGGGGTCGAGCTCGTCCACAACGCCTCGCTGGTCGTCGACGATATCATCGACGAGTCGGGGCTGCGGCGCGGCGTCGACAGCGCCTGGGCGGCGTTCGGCCACGGGTCGGCCATCGTCACCAGCGACGGGCTGCTCGGGGAGGCCTTCGCGCTGTTTTCCGCCGACGACCGTGCCATGCGGGTCGTCAGCGAGGCGATGGTCGAGCTCGGCGAGGGCGAGGCGACCGAACTCGTCGCCCGCCCGGCCACCGAGGAGGAGTACATGGAGCTGGCCCGCCGGAAGACGGGGGCGCTGTTCCGCGCCGCCGCGGAGCTGGGCGCCATCGCCGCCGACGCCGACGCCTACACCGTCGAGTCGTTCGGCCGCTACGCAGAACGGGTCGGCATCGCCTTCCAGATCCGCGACGACGTCCTCGACGCGACCGCCGACGCCGACGACCTCGGCAAGCCCACCGGCCAGGACGCCGAGATGGAGCGGCCATCGCTCGTCCGGATCACGGAGATGACGCCTGAGGAGACCAACGAGCGGGCCCGCCGGGAGTCAGAGGCGGCGCTGTCGGCCCTGGAGACCGCCGACGTCGTCGACTCGAAGGCCGTCGGCTACCTCCAGGACCTCGCGGAGTTCGTCGTCGTCCGGGAACGCTGACCGCGAACGGCAACGTGTTTACCGACGGGCGCCGCAATTCCGTGCATGATCGTGCCCGGCTCCACCTCCCAGGAGCTCGCGGCGGCGCTCGCCGCGGAGCTGGACGAGCCGCTGGCCGCCGTCGAGTACGACCGTTTCGCCGACGGCGAGCGGCTCGTCCGCGTGCCCGAGACCGACGACCGCGCCGTCGTCGTCTGTGCGACCGTCTCCGACCACGCCCACGTCGAGCTGCTCCAGCTGCAGGACGCCGCCCGCCGACGGGCCGACGAGGTCGTCACTGTCCTGCCGTACATGGGGTACGCCCGCCAGGACGAGGCCTTCGAACCCGGACAGCCGGTCTCGGCGCGGGCCGTCGCGCGGGCCGTCTCGACCGGCACCGACCGCGTCGTCGTCGTCAACCCCCACGAGCGGGCGGTGTGTGACTTCTTCGACGCACCCTGCGAGGCCGTCGACGCCGCCGCCCGGCTGGCGGCGCCGCTGCCGGAGCTGGACGAGCCGCTGTTCCTCGCGCCCGACGCCGGGGCCGTCGCGCTGGCAGCGGCCGTCCGGGACGCCCACGGCGGCGGCGAGACCGACCACTTCCAGAAGCACCGCGTCTCCGACACCGACGTCGAGGTCCGACCCAGCGACGCCCGGACCGCCGGCCGGGACGTGGTGCTCGTCGACGACATCGTCGCCACGGGGGCGACGATGAGCACCGCCATCGACCAGCTGTCGCGGCCGGCGCGGGTGTTCGTCGCCTGCGTCCACCCGATGCTGACCGACGGCGCCCGGACGAGACTCGCCGCCGCCGGCGCCGACGGCGTCTACGGCACCGACACCGTCGAGCGACCCGTCTCCGCGGTCAGCGCTGCCCCCGCCGTCGCCGACGTCCTCTGAGGGTCATCGCAGGGCCGACCGGAAGAGCCGCCAGCGGCTGCCACTCGACCTGCTTCACGCACCGACGCCCGGACCGGGCGAGCAGCGCGGGTCACCGCTCGCCGACGCTATCGGCGTCGAACTTTACGTACGCTTCCGTCTCGGCGTCCGGGAGCGCGGGGTCGTGGTGGCGGTACGTCCGCCGCGACCCGCACCACGGGCAGTCAGGCGTTTCTTGATCGTCCGTCGGCGCACCGTCGCCGTCGCCGTGGTGGCTGTTTGCGTCGCCGGCGTCGTCCCCCCCGCCGTCGTCATCGTCGCCGCCGGCATCGTCCCCTCCGGCGGTACCCGCCGACGGGTCGCGATGACCGCAGGCCGGACACACCAGAAAGCGGGTCATCGCCGCCCCCACAGCAGCAGCGTCGCGGCCAGCGCCGCGAGGACAATGATAGGGCCAGGGGCAGCGCCGACCGCGTCCGTCTCCGTCGTCACCGCCCCGTCTCCTCCCTTGCCGGCGCCGGCCCGTTCGGCCGGGGTCTGCGACGCCGAGGCCCCCTCCCGAACCTGCACCCGCGTCGATGCCCGGTCGCCGGCCCGGACGGTGTAGTCGCCGGGCGTCTCGAACGTCGTCGTCGCCTCGACGGTCGTCTCCCTGGTGACGGCCACGCGCGTGCCGGCGACCGGCTGGCCGTCGACGGCGAACTCGACGGTGCCGGCGGCCGGGCGGTCGGCCGCCGGGACGACGGTCGCTCGCAGCACCACGCTCTCGCCGGGGGCGGCCGTCTTCGGCGCGGCCGACAGTTCCGTCACCCGCGGCTCGCCCGGCGGCTCGACGGTCGCCGTCGCCGTCGTCCCGCCTGCCCGCAGTCCGTACTCGCCCGGCGTCTCGAAGTCGCGGGCGAACGACAGCGTCGTCGACTCCCCGGGGGCGAGGCGGCCGCGGCGGGTCTCGACGAGGTCGCCGTCGACGGCGAACTCAACGACGTACCCGCCGGGGTCGGGGCCCTCGTTGCGGACGACGACGGTCATCTCGAGCCGCTCGCCGGCGACGAGCCGCGGCGTCTCGAGCGACTCCGACCGGTAGGGGCCGTCGACGGCGTACCCCTCGACGGACCGGGTGAACACCGCCCCGCCGAAGGCCTCGGCATGGGCCGCCCGATCCCAGGTCGGCGGCGTCGCCGTCGTTTCGGTGTACCGCTCGGCGTCCGCGCGGATATCCGCCCCGCCGGCGGCCTCGATTGCGTCCAACAGGTCGGCCTGCGTCACCTCCCCGCCGCCGAACTCCGCGACGACGCCGCCGACGGAGGCGTCGGCGGTCGCCCTGAGCCGCCGGTCCAGCGCCCCGTAGACGAGCGCGCCCTTCTCGTAGTCGGCCTCGTCGTCCCAGGTGTCCGGCTCCGCCAGCCGGACGTCCGCGTGGGTCTCGCGGTCGCCCTGCTCCAGCTTTCGCCGGAACGTCCCGTGGTCGATACGGCCGGTCTCGTAGCTGTACAGCGCCGCGTAGTAATCGGCCATCCCCTCGATCGTCCACCGCGTCGCCTCGGTCGGCTCGTACTCCTGCCGCGTGTGGACGTACTCGTGGACCCAGGCGTTGCGCGGGCCGGCGACGCGCTGGGTGTCGCGGACCCACATGTCGGCGTCGCCGCGCTGGAGGCCGGTGGCGGCCCACCCGACGGTCGTCGGCGCGGCGACGACGAACACCTTCCCGTCGGGATCGCCGAACGGGAGCCGGCGGGCGGCCTCGGCCATCGAGTCCAGGACCGTCTCGGGGTCGGTCCGCAGATCGGCCGCCGCGGGGACGACCAGCCGGAGCCGCTGGTCAACCCCCTCGACGTCGCGGGTTCGGACCTCGGCCGGGCCGAGGTAGGTGACGTTCGGCCCGGCGACGCCCTCGCCGGCGACCGTGTGGCGCTGGTCGACCGCGAGCCGCTCCGTCCGGTCGTAGACGGCGACCCGCGGCGACCGGACGAGCGCCCATCCGTCGGTAGCGACGTAGGTGTACCGCTCGCCGGCACCCCGATCGACGGTGACGTTACCGGCCATCGTGTACGACAGCGTCGGCCGGTCGGTCGAGCGGGTCCACTCGTAGGTCCGCTCGTCGACCCGGGTGAACCCCTCCGTCTCGTAGACGTCCGTCCGCCGCGGGAGCACCACCGTGAGGCCGGCGGCGTCGCTCGGCGCGTCGACCGCCGTCGTCACGTCGACCCGGCCGGGCTCGTCGGCGCTAACCGTGTGCTCGACGGGTACCTCCTGGGCGGCCGCCGGCGCCGCCAGGAGGGCCGCGCCGGTCGCCAGCAGGATGAAAAGCGCGATCGCCGCGACCGGCCGCCGGGATGGGGGCATCAGTCGCCGGCCACGGGCTCGATGGCGATCCGCACGTCGGTGCCCTCCACGTCCCAGGTCCGGTCGTGGCCGTCGGCGACGCCGCCGAATCCGGCCGCCCGTACCTCCTCGGCGATGAGTCCCTCGTGGTCGCGGACCAGCCCCGCGAGGCGGTCGTCCGCGACGTCGAGGTCGACGCGGATCTCCGCCTCGATGTCGAGGTCCAGTTCCTTCCGCATCTCCTGGACCCGGCGGACCACCTCGCGGGCGTATCCCTCCGATTCGATGGTCTCGGTCAGCGTCGCGTCGACGTAGATGACGCCGCGCTCCTCGCCGTCGACGTCGAAGGCGGTGCCCTCGACGCCTTCGGGCGTCTCGGCGGTGAACGACACCATCTCGTCGGTCAGCTCGACCGCGCGGCCGAGTTCGTCGGCGACGGCCGTCGACAGCGCCTCGAGGCTCGGCTCTTCGAGCGTGACGGCGTTGATCGCGTCCATCACCTCGCCGGCCGCGTCGCCGAACTCGGGGCCGAGCACCGACATGTCTGCCCGGACGCCGTACCGCAGTTCCGCCCAGTCGGCGTCGGGCTCGACCAGCTCGATCTCGCGGGCGTTGAGCCGGTCACACAGCAGCGGTCGGTGGCGGTCGACGGCCGCGGCGGTCGCCTCGTCGTCGGCGGCGACGACGGCCCGCCGGACGGGCCAGCGGAGCTTCCGCTCGGCCCGCTGGCGGGCGTTGGAGCCGGCCTCCTCGACGGCCGCGACGACGCCGACGTCGGCCTCGAGTTGCGGGTCCCGGAGCGACTCCGTCGGCTCCGGCCAGTCGCACATGTGGACGGTGTCGAAGCCGTCGTCGCCGGTCAGCGTCCCGTAGATGTCGTCGGCGACGTACGGCGCGTAGGGCGCCAGCAGCTTCGTCGTCTCCACGAGCACGCGGTACAGCGTCGCGTAGGCGGCCTGCTTGCTCGGCGACTCCTCCTCTTCCCACATCCGCTCGCGGACGACCTGGATGTAGAACCGGGAGACGTCCTCGACGACGAACTCGAGCAGCGCGTCGAGGGCCTTGTCCTGCCGGAACGACTCCCAGAAGTCGGTCATCTCGGCGACGGTGGTCTGGAGCCGCGACAGCACCCACTCGTCGACGGTCTCGAGGTCGGCGTCGGCCAGCGCCGCCGACCCGTCCGTGTCGGGGTCGAAGCCGTCCAGCCGCATGTACGGCAGCGGGAACCGGAAGACGTTCCAGAGGATGTTGAGCCGGCGTTCCATCTCGGCGGTCTCGTCCCAGGAGAACCGCATGTCGTCGCCCTGCGGCGTCACTGACAGCAGGAACAGCCGCATCGGGTCGACGCCGTGCTCGTCGATCACCTCGTGGGGGTCGACGAGGATGTCCTTCGACTTCGACATGCTGCGGCCGTCGGGCATATTGGCGAAGCCGTGCATCACCACCTGCCGGTAGGGAATCTCGTCGAGGGCGGCCCCGCCCATCCCCAGCTGCGACCAGAACCACCCGCGGGTCTGGTCGTGGGCCTCAATGATGAGGTCGGCGGGCCACAGCCGCTCGAAGTCGTCGGTCTCCTCGGGGTAGTTCAGCGTCCCCCACGACGCCATCGACGAGTCCAGCCAGACGTCGAAGACGTCCGGTACCCGGGTGTAGGTGGTGCCGCCCTCGGTGATCGTCAGCTCGTCGACGGTGTCCTTGTGGAGGTCGACCGTCTCGGGGTCGACCGCCTGGTCGGCCCGCTCGGCCAGCTCCTCCCGCGAGGACACGACGATGGCGTCGTCGACGTCGCCCGACCAGTCTTCGGCGGCTTCGCCGCCTTCGTTCGAGGCAGTAGCCTCGCTATCCGGCGTCCAGATGGGGATCGGAATCCCCCAGTAGCGCTGCCGGGAGACGTTCCAGTCCGGCGACTCCTCGACGAAGTCCGTGAACCGGTCGTCCCGGGCCTCCTGGGGGTACCACTCGCTGTCCTCGATGAGCGACAGCAGGTCCTCTTTGATGTCGGTGACCGTGATGTACCACTGGTCGGTCACCATCTGGACGACGGGCGTGTCGCACCGCCAGCAGTGGCCGTAGTCGTGGTGGTGCCGACCGCCGTGCAGCAGCAGCCCTCTCGCCTCGAGGTCGTCGGTGATATCGGGGTCGGCATCCTTGACGAACTGGCCGGCGTAGTCGCCGGCCGCCGGCTCGTAGATGCCGTCGGGCCCCACCGGGCAGAACACCTCCAGGCCGAGTTCCCGGCCGCGCTCGAAGTCCACCTCGCCGTGGCCGGGCGCGGAGTGGACCAGCCCCGTGCGGTCGGTCTCGACGTAGTCGGCGGTGTACACCTGCAGGGCGCCGTCGCCGTCCGGGGCGTCGGGCACTGCCTCCCGAAGCGGGTGCTCGTAGCGCCAGCCGACCAGCTCCTCGCCGGACAGCGACTCCCCGAGCGTCCACTCCTCGTAGCCGCCCCGCTCCAGGGTCTCCTCGACGCAGGACTCCTCGAGGTAGAGCCGCTCGGTCTCGCCGTCGGCGGTCGCCTCGACGGCCCGGTAGGTGGCGTCGCCGTCGACGGCGACGAAGGTGTTGGCCGGGATGGTCCACGGCGTCGTCGTCCAGATGCGTCCCCGCTCGCTCGTTCCGAGGGCTCGCTCCGCTCGCCCTCGCGCTCCCGGTCGACGAGCGGGAACTTCACGTAGACCGAGGGGTCCTCGACGTGGTCGTACTCGACCTCGTTGTTGGCGATGGCGGTCTCACACCGCGGGCACTGCGAGATGGAGCGTTTGCCCTGCTCGACGAGCCCGCGCTCGTGGGCCTTCGAGAATCCCCACCACGCCGCCTCCATGTAGGAGGGGTCGATCGTCCGGTAGGGGTCGTCCCAGTCCATCCAGACGCCGAACGACCGGAAGTCCTCCTGTAGCCCGGCCAGCTGCTCGGTGGCGTAGGCCTTGCACTCCTGGATGAAGTTCTGCTCGCCGAACTCCTCGATGTCCTTCTTGTTGTCGAAGCCGAGCCGCCCTTCGACGCGGGTCTCGATGGGCAGTCCGTGCATGTCGTAGCCCGGCCGGTCGGTGACGTCGTACCCGCACATCCGGTGGTAGCGGATGTAGGCGTCCTTCAGCGTCTTGTTCCAGGTCGTCCCCATGTGGGCCGACCCGGAGGTGTACGGCGGGCCGTCGACGAAGAAGAACTCCTCGCCGCCCTCGCGGTGTCGCTTGGTCTGCTCGTAGGCGTCGACCGCCTCCCACCACTCGGCGATGCGGTCCTCGACCCCGCCGGCGTCGTACCGGTCGTCGACCGTCTCGAACCTGCTCATACGTCACGTATCCGGCCGCGCTGTTAAATGAGAATCGGTAGCCTGCCAACCGTTCCGACTCACTCCAGTTGGATCTTCCGGACGAACTCGAACCCACGGATCTCGTTTATTACCTCGCCGTCGAGCGGCCGATCGGTGACGAGATACAGCCGGGGCTCGTCGGTGAACTCCGGGTCTTCGCTTATCGTCTGCCGGATCGAGATGCCGTGGTCGGCGAGAACGCCGGTCACCGCCGAGACGATGCCGTGGCGGTCGGCGTCGTCCGGCAGCACCGTCAGCACCGTCAGGTCCAGCACCGGCGCGAGATCCATCAGCGAGGGGATCGCCGAGATGTTCTGGAAGATGCGCCGCAGTTCCTCGTCGGCGAGGATGGCGTCGGTCGTCGCGTCGACGACGCGACGGTCGACGTCGATCTCCCGGGCGATGCCGGTGTTCGGGATCTCGATGCCCCCCGAGACGACCCGGCCGCCGTCGTTGACCGAGAACCCCCGCTCCAGCAGAAGTCGGATGACAGCCTGCTGGCTCGGGCTGTCCTCGAATTTTCGCATAATTTCGTCGAACATACACGCCCCCTCGCGCGGAGGGGTGTTGTCAGTTACGACGGCGGTGGACGTGCGCCTCGGCCACCTCTCAACGGAAGCGAGAGCTCGTAGCGGGGGCACCGCACTTCGGAGCCCTGGCGGGCGCTGGGGGCCGTAGACGGTGCTGACGACGATTCACGATAGGGACGGGAGCGGCCGTCGGTGAAATGACGGCGTCCGTCGCCATGGCGTCGCGACGGCGGGGTAGCGAACAGGCGGTGCCGGCAGCGACGACCGGCGGTGCACCGCGCTCCCGCGAGACGCCGGTCGGTCGTGGTCAGCGCACACGACCTCTGGCCCCGTTTTGATATATAAAAGGTCGGCCGTTCAGTCGTCGGCCGACGCCGCGCCGCCGACGTTCGCGTCCGGGACGATACCGTCGTCGTTCCAGCCCCGCAGCTCGTAGTAGTTCGACAGCTCGGCGTCGAGCCCCTCCAACCCGTACGGCAGGTCGGCGTCGTCGGAGCGGTCGAAGCCGCGTCGGTTGTTGAAGTGCCGCTCGAGCTCGACGATCCGGCCGCCGACGTCCATCAGCGTCTCCCAGTCGGCGTCGAACAGCCGGGCGTACCGCTCGTGGGTCATGTTCGAGAAGGCGAACTTGCAGAGCACCCCCGAGTCGTGGACTGCGTTTTTGTTCTCCATCTCGACGAGCCGCTCGGACTTGCCGGCGACGCCGTCGGAGTCCAGCGCGCGGTCCGGCGCCACGAGCGGGTACTCCAGCTGGTACATCTCGGCGTACATGTGGTCGGCGCCGCGGTTGGCGGTGGCGAACGACAGCCCCTGGCCGTTGAGCGTCCGGCCGTCGTGGGCGGCGAACTCCATGCCCTTCATCGTCCAGTTGTCGACGCCCAGTTCCTCGTGGAAGCGATCGATACCCTCCGCGAGCGTGTCGCCGACGCCCTCGCGGAAGGCGATCTTCTCGACGAGCTCGTGAATCAATTCGGCGTTGCCGAACTCGTCCTCGGCGGCGAGGTAGGCCGCGACGACGTCGCCGCAGGAGATGGTGTCCAGCCCGTAGCGGTCGCACAGTTCGTTGGATCGCATGATGGCGACGAAGTCGTCGACGGCGGCGTTGGAGCCGAACGACATCATCGTCTCGTACTCTGGGCCCTCCGTCTCCAGCCCCGACTCCTCGTCGCGGGTCGGCAGCTTGCAAGCGAAGGCACACGCCGAGCAGGTGCCTTTCTCGTACTTGTGCTCGATGACGGCCGCCGAGCCGATGTCGTCGACCTCGTCGTAGCTGAGCTCCTGGAAGTACCTGGTGGGGAGCGCGCCGACGGCGTTGGCGTAGTCGGACACCGAGACGGTGCCGGCGTCCTTCATCGGGCTGCTGGACTCGGCGGCCTCGGCGTGGATCTCCCGGACCAGCTCGTCGTCCAGTCCCTCGACGTCGGGGCGGGAGTCGCCGTCGAAGGCGAGGTACTTGACGTTCTTCGCCCCGAGGACGGCCCCCAGGCCGCCGCGGCCGAACGCCCGCGACCCGGAGGTGATGATGGCGGCGAAGCGGACCTCGTTCTCGCCGGCCGGGCCGACGACGGCGGTGTGCCCCTCGCCGAGCCCCGTCGACGTCTCGACGTGGTCGGTCGTCTCGCCGGTGGTCGCTCCCTCGAGGTCGGGAACGGGCTCGAACTCGACGCCCTCGTCGGTGACGACGAGGCCGACCAGCTCGTCGCTCTCGCCGGTTATCTCGACGGCCGCGTGGCCGGTGTCGTAGAACGGCCGAGAGGTGAAGCCGCCGGCGTTCGACGACAGCAGGCCGTCCGTCAGCGGCGACAGCCCGGTGCAGGACAGCCGGCCGGTGTAGCTCATCGTCGACGTCTGCAACGGGCCGGCCGCGAACACGAGGCTGTTGGCCGGGCCGAGCGGGTCGGCGTCGAAGGGAATCCGGTCGTGGGCGAGCTTCGTGCCGACGCCGCGGCCCCCGACGAACGACGCGAGCACGTCGTCGATCGCCTCCGTCGTCGCCTCCCGCGAGCCGACGTCGACCGACAGCAGCGTACCCTCTGCGTGTATCATCGCTGATCGGGACGGGGCGCCCCGCACACATAAATCGTCGCAAACGGAGCGGCGGTCAGCCGCCGCGACAGAGCGTCATCGCCTCGCGGACGGCGTCGTGCTCGCCGGCGAAGGTGACGCGGTCGCCGCGCTCGAGAACGAACTCGGCATCGGGGACGAGCGTGTTCTCGCTGCGGGTCACCAGGGCGATGAGACAGCGGTCGGGGAGGGCGTCGCCGGCCTCGTCGACGGTGCGGCCGACGAAGTCGTCGTTCTCGACGGCCACCTCCTGCACGTCGCCGCCTTCCTCGATGTTCTCCGACCAGCGCTGCAGTGCCGGCCGCTCGATGACGTTGTCGATGGCCTGCGCCACCGCGTGCGACGAGGAGATGACCTCGACGTCGATGTCGTCGAACGCCTCGACGTTGTCGGGTTTGTTGGCCCGACAGATGACCCGCTCGGCGTCGAACTTCGTGGCGGCCAGCCGGCCGATGAGCAGGTTCGTGTCGTCGTCGCCGGTGGCGGCGATGATGGTGCTCGCGTTGCTGCCGCCGGCCGCCCGGAGCGTCTCCAGGTTCGTCCCGTCGCCGATTCGAACCGTGTACCCCACCTCCCGGGCCGTCTCGACCGTCTCGTCGTCGCTTTCGATGACGACGACGTTTTCTCCTCTGTCCTCCAGCCGGTCGGCGACTTCGCGGCCGACCCGTCCGCCGCCGATCACGATCACGCGCATTGGGATCACCTCGAGGTACTCCGCGATGTATCTGGCGAGTCCGCCCTGCAGGACGACCGTCGAGAGGATGACCAGAAAGACCGTCCCGACCAGAAGCGTGGCGTTGGCCTCCGCCTGGGCGGCCCGTGCCACCTCGCCGGCCGCCCGGAGCTCCTCGGCCCGGTTCTGTAACTCGACGGCGAACAGCGTCGCGACCGATGCCGGGATGATGCCGCGCGGCCCGACGAAGCCGACGAACAGCCGCTCGTTGAGCGTGAAGTCGCCGCCGACCGTCGAAAGGTACACCAGAAGCGGCCGGATGAGGGCGACGACCGCAACGACGACGACGATTCCGCCCACGTCGAGCGCGAGCAGGTCCTCGAACTCGAGCAGCGCCGCCAGCGCGATGAAGACGAACGACAGCACGACGAGGGTGATGTCGCCTTTGAACGCCGATATCTGCTCCTCGTAGGGGACCCCGAGGTTGCCGAGGACGATGCCGGCGGTGGCGACGGCGGCGACGCCGGCCTCGCTGGCTATCGTTTCGGCGGCACCGAACGCGACCAGCGCCCCCGCCAGCACGACCAGCCGGGCGTTCCGAGGGGCGTCACCCGGCGACAGGTCGATGTACCGGAGGACGTACCAGACGGCCACGGCGACGATCGTCCCGATGAGTACGCCGCCGCCGACCCGCTCGATGAAGAGGCCGAGAAACGCCGAGACGGTCGGCTCCTCCAGTCGGATGATCTTAAACACGACCACCGCGAGGATGGCCGCCGTCACGTCGTTGATTATGCCTTCCGTCTCGAGGGCCGCCGCGACCCGGTCCCTGACCGGGACGACGTCGAGTATCGGCGTGAT
Source organism: Halobacteriales archaeon QS_8_69_73 (assembly GCA_003022945.1). Taxonomy (GTDB): domain Archaea; phylum Halobacteriota; class Halobacteria; order Halobacteriales; family Haloarculaceae; genus Natronomonas. Next base: position 57,255 of record PXRZ01000008.1, read on the forward strand.
GACCGTCGGGCCCGTGGCGACGAGCAGCGCGCCGATGAGGAACGCGATACCCCAATCGGCGCCCAGCGCGAGACGAACCACGAGCGCCGTCCCGACGAGGGCGATGGCGGCGCCCACCGTGACGAGCCGGAGGCTCTCGCTCGTCGCCTGTCGGAGCTTCTCGATACGGAGGTGGAACGCCCCCTCGAAGACGATGATGGCGACCGACAGCCCGACGATGGCCGGCAGCGAGTCGAAGGAGCTTCTCGTGATGATGCTCAGCCCCTCCGGACCGAGCGCGATGCCGGCCGCGATGAGAAAGACGATACTCGGGACTTCGAAGCGATCGGCGAGTATCTGTGCGGCGACGCCGATCGCGATTATCGCCGCCACGAGCGGGATCAGTTGACTCGCCACTGCTCTCTGGAATCGATTCCCGTGCCAGTCTGATAAACCCGGGGCTTTTTATTGCGTGCCGCCGCCCTCGTCGAGGTACCGTAGGACGCCGCGGACGTTCATCGCCACCTCGCCGGCGGCCTTCTTTTCGCCCCACGCCTCGCCGACGTCGGCGGCCTCGACGAAATGCTCGACGACGGCCTCGTCGTCGTCGTCCAGCTCCGCGCGCTTTCGGTCGATCGCCTCCACCCACCGGGTGACGACGTCGACGTACTCCGAGAGGCGGTCGTCGGCCGACACGGCGCCGAAGTGCGCGTAACAGAGCGTCTCCGGATCCAGGCCGGCGATCATCCGAGCGTCGGCGACGACCTCTTCGAGGTCGAACCCCGGCGGCGGCGTCGTCTCTCGGACCGCGTCGAACGTCGGGACGTAGATGCCGGCCGCGTCGGCGGTGTAGACGGCGTCGGCCGCCCGGTCCTCGAAGATGACCTGGTGGAAGGCGTGGCCGGGAGCGTGGTGGACCTCAAGCGTCGTCGACCCGAGGTCGACGGCGGCGCCGTCGCGGACCGACTCGACGGCGTCGGCCGGCACCGGCTCCGGTTCCGTGTAGTAGCGTATCTGGTCGCCGACGGCCGCCTTCGTCCCCTCCCACAGCGGCCCCGGGTCGGAGAGGAAGTCGGCGCCGTCGGCGTGAACGTACACGTCGGCGCCGGTCTCGGCGGCGATGAACCCCGCGCCGCCGGCGTGGTCGAGGTGGACGTGCGTCAGCAGGACGGCCTCCAGCTCCGCCGGCGCGATGCCGACCGTCTCCAGCCCCGCGAGCACCCGCTCGTGGTTCGTCCCGATGCCCGAGTCGACGATCGCCGGCCGGTCGGCGTCCAGCAGGTAGACCGACCCGTACGCCGACGTCCCGTACATGCCGGTGTCGACGTGATAGCAGTCCGGCACCGCCTCGACCTCGACGACGTCGCCGATCGCCATGCCGACGCTACCAGGTCCCCGGGTAAAACCTACAGGGTGCTCCGGAGGACCGTCCAGAGGTCCTGCCGGCGCTTCTGGAGCAGCTTCACCGGCGAGACGACGCTGTAGCCGCCGTCGTCGGTCCGCTCGGCGAGGTCCTCCTGCTCGAGGTCCTCGAGCGTCGATCGGACGGTGCTCTCCGGGAGGACCGTCCGGCCGGCGATCTCCTCGGGCGTCCCCGAGCCGAGCGCCTGCACCGCCAGGTAGACCGACACCCGCTGGGGGGATTCCAGCACCTCCACGAGCAGGTCGTTGACCAGGTTGCTGCCGGAATCCGTCGTGGTCGGCTCCGAGCGGACCATCTCCGCGTCGGTCAACGGCTCGGCCGCCTCGAGGGCCTCTTCCAGCACCGCGACCGCCGTCGTCCGGTTTTTCCCTTCGCGCTCCCGCTCGAGCAGCCGTTCGAGGGACTCCGGCTCCGTGACATCGGCGACCAGCCCCCGCAGCCCGTCGACGGTGTAGTCGGCCGGGTCGACGTCGACGAGGTCGTCCGGCCGGATCTCGTCGTCGGTGGTGAAGCCGACCTCGCCGTACCCTTCGACCCGGAGCCCGAGTTCGATCTCGTGGACGCCGAGCCGGAGCCGGGGGCGGTCCAGCACGACCTGGACCGTCTCCGCGAGATCCAACGCCAGCGGCTCCTCCGGCGTCACCTCCGCGGCGGTGTACCGCTCGCCGTCGCGCGCGAGCGTGACGTCCCCGGGAGCGACGGCCTCGCCGTCGATCTTCGCGGTCGTGACGCCTTCGAACTCCGCCTCGATGAGCCGGTTCTTCAGCTCGAACTCGACCCCGCGTTCGGTGTTCTCGAGGCTCTCCCACGTGAAGAGCCGCTCGAGGTACTGCTCGATCATGCGCGGGGCAACGCCGGGCCTATACTTCGGTCTGTCGTCAGAGGGGCCGCCGTCTCGGGGTCGTCCGCTCCGGGAGCCGCTCTCACGGCACCGATACGACTTTGCCCGGCCGCGGCGAACCGTCGGGGGATGCTATCCAGGCAGTTCGTCAGGGACGATCCCGAGGCGGTCCGCCGCGCCCTCGAGACGAAGGGCGTCGACGTCGACCTCGAGGCGGTTCTCGAGACGGACGCGGAGTGGCGGGAACTGAAGGCCGAGGGCGACGACCTCCGGCGGCGCCGCAACGAGGTCTCGAACGAGATCGGCGAGCTGAAGCGCGAGGGCGACGACGAGGCGGCGGCGGCGGCCATCGAGCGCTCCGGGGAGCTGAAAGAGGAGCTGGCGGCCGTCGAGGAGCGGGCCGAGGAACTGGAGGCGGACCTGGAGCGGGCGCTGTTGCGACTGCCGAACGTCCCTCATCCCGAGGCACCGGTCGGCGACGACGAGTCCGACAACGTCGAGACCGAGCGGTGGGGCTTCGAGGACCGCCGCGAGCTGCCGGCGGAGGTGACCCCGCACTACGACCTCGGCGAGGAGCTGGACGTGCTGGACTTCGAGCGCGGCGCGAAGGTGTCCGGCGGCGGCTTCTATTTCGCAAAGGGCGAGGGCGCCCGCCTGGAGCACGCCCTCGTGCAGTTCATGCTCGACCTCCACCGCACCGAGCACGCGCCTACCGGGTCGGCGGCGACAACGACGAGCCACACGACGACGACGACCTCTGGCTGTTGCCGACCGCGGAGGTGCCGGTCACCAACATGTACCGCGACGAGATACTGCTCGACGACGACCTGCCGATCAAGCACCAGGCCTACACCCCCAACTTCCGGCAGGAGGCCGGCGAGCACGGCACCGAGACCCGCGGCATCGCCCGGGTCCACCAGTTCAACAAGGTCGAACTGGTCAACTTCGTCCGCCCGGACGACAGCTACGACCGCCTGGAGGGCCTGCTCGACGAGGCGACGGCGGTGCTCGAACGGCTCGGGCTGCCGTACCGCGTTCTCGAGATGTGCACCGGCGACATGGGCTTCAAACAGGCGAAGAAGTACGACGTCGAGGTGTGGGCGCCGGCCGACGACATGGCCGGCGGTCCCGACGTCGGCGGCCGGTGGCTGGAGGTGTCGTCGGTGTCGAACTTCGAGGCGTTCCAGGCGCGGCGGGCGGGGATACGGTACCGGCCCGAGCAGCACGAATCCGCGGAGTACCTCCACACGCTGAACGGCTCCGGCGTCGCGGTTCCGCGCGTCGTCGTCGCAATCATGGAGTACTACCAGAACGACGACGGCACCGTCGAGGTGCCCGAACCGCTGCGGCCGTACATGGGCGGGACCGAGCGCATCGAGGGCGGCGAGAAGGTCGGCGAGTCGGCCGTCGGCGACGGATGAGGTCAGTCGTCGACGAGCAGCCGGCCGCCGCAGGAGCCACAGCGGTCGTAGCCCGTCTCGTTGACCGCCCCACAGCCGGGACACGTCACCCGGGAGTCGATCGACGATGGAGATGTACTCGAGGAAGCGGAACGGGAGCCACCCGAGCAGCGCCGCCGCCACGAGAATGAGCGCGTACGCCGCCAGCGCCTCCCAGGGAGCCATGCGCGCGGTAGGGCGGCGGCGGAAATAAGGCTGACTCCGCGACGCCCGATAGTATTTGATGAGGAGGAAATAGCGTGCTTCGGCGGTGACGAGGGCGTTTCCGAATGCCCCCTCCCGCTCGCTCGGCCTCGCCGCACGAGCGGTCGCCCCGTCCGAGATTCCGTCCGACGCCGGCCGACCGGCCGGCTCTCGCGTAACTACACATGGCCCGGCGCCCGCGCCCCTGGCGCGCGCCCGGCCGTCAGCCACCGTCGGTGTAGGTCCGCAGTTGGGCGATGCCGTCGTCGCCGGCGAGGAAGACGTCGACGAAGCCGAACCAGTCGGTGCCGTCGGGCGCCAGCAGCCGTCCCTCGGCGGCCACGCGGTCGTCGGCCGTCGCCTCGTAGACCGCCTCGAGGACGTGTTCGGTGTCGGTCGCCGGCCGGCCGTCGCGCATGAAGGAGACGAACGCCGCCCGGCCCTCGATGGTCCGATCCGGCCGCTCGTGGACGAACCCGTCGGCCAGCAGCGCCGACAGCGCCGCGTAGTCGTCCTCGTCGATGGCGCGGTAGTACTCGCGGGCCGCCTCGCAGTCCATGCGCGGGGTACGCCCGCGGTGCCGAAGTATCCGACGGCGGGCCCCGAGCGACTTTTCGGTGCCGCCGGCCAACGGGCACCGTGGAACTGCACGTCCGCTACGAGGGCGACGACGACCCCGAGAAGTGCTCGGCGCGGAAGCTCGCCCGGTTCGACCTGGCGACGCTGCACCGGTCGGCCCGGGCGACGCCGCCGGGGGTCGTGCTGGATCCGCACGCCGACGTGGCGCTGTCGCCGGCCGACGACCCGCCCGGCGACCGGCTCGTGGCGCTGGACTGCTCGTGGGAGACCGCCGACGCCGAGTCCTTCCGGCTCGACGGCCCCCCCCGCGCGCTGCCCTTCCTCGTCGCCGCCAACCCCGTCAGCTACGGGACGCCGTTCCGGCTCAACACGGTCGAGGCCTTCGCCGGCGCGCTCCGTATCCTCGGCCGTCGCGAGCGGGCCGCCGAACTGCTCGGCAAGTTCACCTGGGGCCACACGTTTCTGGAGCTGAACGACGAGCCGCTGCGGCGGTACGCCGACTGTGCGGACTCCGCCGAGGTCGTCGCCGTCCAGGAGGAGTACCTCGCCGCGGAGTGATGCTGTCGGCTGCTACGTGAACCTCCACCGGCAGTACGAGTCTCACCGGAAGCCGGCGCGGTCGGTCGGCGGCTCCAGCGGACTCGTCGGCAGGTCGTCGCCGAGCGAGGCGGCGTTGTAGGCGCCCGGGGCGACGTCGTTCGGCGCGTCAGGGTAGAACAGCGACGCCAGCGTCTGTATCTGCCCGCGGCCGACGCCGAGCTCGAACTGCCCGCCCCCGTAGAGCGCGATGTCGCGGGCCTCGCAGTGGGCGATCGTCTCCAGCAGCGACTCGACGGTCCCGAACCGCGAGGGCTTGATGTTGAGCCACTCCGGGTCGAACGGCAGCGCTTCGACGCTGTCGACGCCGGTGATCGGGGCGTCCCAGGAGACGCGGTCGGCGACCGGCTCGACGACCGGCTCCGTCGTCTCGGTCAGTGCGGGGTCCTCGAGGAGGGCGTCGGGGAACGCCTCGACCAGCCGGCGGTACAGCGCGGGGTCGGTCGGGCCGTCGACGTCGGTCCCCTCGTAGTGGCCCTTCAGGTCGAGTACCTGGACGCCGCCGCGGTCGGCGACGGCCTCGACGAACGGCTCGTCCCATTCCTCCGTGGGGTCGAGCTTGAACTCGGCGCCGGGGTGGACCTCGCGGACGCCGTCGAGGCGGGCCGGCGTCTCCAGCCGCGTGCTGACGACGAACCGGACGGAATCGCGGTCGCGGCCCAGCGCGTCGCCGAGCGTCGTGTCGGCCTGCCGGAGCGCCAGGTCCAGCGCCGCGCTCTCGACGGCCCACCGCCGGTAGTGGCGGTCGGTCGCCCGCTCGGGCGGCGCCGGGAACAGCTCGCGGTCGTCGAGTCGGGCGGCGAACGACCCGAAGGTGTACTCGCCGGCGAAATCGAGCCCGCCGTCGCCGTAGGTTCGTCGGAACCGCCGCTGGTCGTCGGCGCCGTAGCCGACGTCCTCGCCGCGGCCGCGCTCGCCGTCGCCCGACAGTGTCACCGTCGTCGAGACGCGCGTGAAGCCGCTGGAGGTCTCCAGGGAGGCGCCCTCGAGGTCGTAGCCGTCGACGACCAGCGGCAGGTCGGCCAGTCGGTCGTACATACCGTTCGACGAGGCCGAAGAGCGCATCCTCGAGAAGATGATCTGCATGCGCTGCAACGCCCGGAACCCCGAGCGAGCCGACAGCTGCCGGAAGTGCGGCTACAAGAACCTCCGGCCGAAGGCCAAGGAACGTCGCGCGGCCTAAGTACGACGGCCGTTTGACCCTCTGGAACCGACTTTTATTCCCGATACATCCGTCGCGACGATGCCCTCCAGACGGAGCTACCTCGCCGGCGCCGGGTCGATGATAGCCGCGGCGGCGGGATGCACGTCGGGCGGCGATGAGACGCCCGACGGCGACGTGACACCGACCGATGACGGAAAAACGTCGACCAACGACGGGGAGACGCCGACCCCACCGCCCGACGGCGTCGAACTCGCCGACATCGGCGCCCGGAAGGCGGTCACCTACGAGTCGACCCTGGGGTCCGGCGGCGTCCTCGCCGCCGAGGGGCGGCAGTACGTCGTCGCGTCGGTCGTCACCGGCGTCGAGACCACCGCCGCGGCGTTCGCGCTGGCGGCCAGCGGCGAGAGCTACGATCCCGGGTTGCCCGACACTGCCGGCGGCCTCAACCGGAGCGTCGCCGGCCGGAGCGGGCAGCCGCTCGGCAGCGGTGGCTTCGATCCCGGGGAGACGGCGGTGCTGGCGTTCGTCGTCCCCTCGCCGCTGTCGGCGCCGGCCGCGGAGATACGGTACGACGGCGACGCGGGACCGTGGCCGCTCGGCGGGTCGGCCCGGCGGACGCTCGCCGCGCCGGAGCCGCGCTACGAACTCGCGTCGTTCGAGGCGCCGGAGACTGTCGACCAGGGTCGATCGCTGTCGGCGTCGGTGACCGTGCGGAACGTCTCCGACACGGACGGCCGGTTCCTCGCGGCGCTGTACTGGCCGACGGAGCTCGCCGACGACGACGAGTCGCACCTCCTGGAGCGGTCGGTCGCCGCGGGCGAGACGGCCACCTTCGAGCGGTCGATCGACACGCGGTACACGACGAGCGAGGACGGGCCGGTGTCGCTGCGGCTCCGCGGGCACGTCGCCGCCGAGCGGACGGTGCGAGTCACCGGCGCCGAAACGCCGTCCTGAAGGGTGAAAGCTACTCGTCGGGGTACTTGGGCTCGCGCTTCTCGGCCCGCTCCAGCGCCGTCTCGACGACGTCGCGGACGTCGCCGTGGAAGACGTCGCCGTGGCCGGCGTACATGTGCTCGACGCCGTCGGGCATCCGCGCGAGGAGGGTCTCGATGCTGTCGATGAGCCGTTCGCGCGACTGGCCGGCCATGTCGGTTCGGCCGAAGCTGCCGTAGTCGAAGGCGCCGTCGTCGTGGACGACGACGTCGCCGCTGAACAGCGTCGACCCGGAGACCAGCGAGACGTGGTCGTCGGCGTGGCCGGGCGTGTGGACGACGTCGAACGCCTCGTCGCCGAGGAGGACCTGGTCGCCGTCCTCGAGTTCATGCGTCCGGCGGGGGTGGTCGCCGAAGGCGTACAGCGGTGCATCGAAGGCGTCGAGCACCGCGTCGACCCGGGCGACGTGGTCGCCGTGCTGGTGGGTGAGCACGACGGCGTCGAGATCGTCGACCCGGTCGCGGACGACGTCGACGACGCCGTCCATCGCGCCGGCGTCGACCAGGGCCGTGCGGTCGCCCTCTGTGAGGTACGCGTTGCAGGTGAACGACTCCGCGCCGGCCGTCACGTTGGTGACGTTCATACGGGACGGTCGGTCGCCGCGGGCTTCACGCTGACGCCTCCGCCTGCCGGAGCCGGAGCCTGACGACGGCCCCGTCGTCGGCGTCGCCGAACAGTAGCTGGCCGTCGACGCTTTCGAGCACCCAGCGGGCGACCCACAGCCCGAGGCCGGTGCCGTGGTCCAGTTGGGTCACCGCCGTCTCGCCGCTGACGACGCGCCGCTCACGCTCGGGGATGCCGGGGCCGTCGTCCGCGACGACGACGTCGACCCACCGGTCGTCGACCGGCTCGACGGCGATTTCGACCGTCGGCGTTCCGTCGTGGTGTTCGAGGGCGTTCTCGACGACGGCGTCGACCGCCCGCTCGAGGAAGCCGTCGGCCAGCGCGGACGGGGGGTCCTCGGGCGCGGCGAACCGGACCGTCGCCTCGGATGTCTCGCGGTCGTGGCGCCGACAGACTCGCTCGGCGACCGTCGCGGGGTCGACCGGCGACCTGGTGCGGCCGTCCTCGTCGATGGCCTCCTCGATGTCCCGGGCCTGCTCGGCGAGCGTCGCGATGCTCTCGACGTGGTCGTGGAGCAGCTCGGCGCGTCGGGCCGCCTCCCCGTCGGTCGTTTCGGCCAGCCGGTCGACGTGGCCCCGCATCGCGGTGATCTCGTTGCGGACGTTGTGCCGGAGCACCCGCTGCAGCACCTGGAGCCGGCGCTTCCGCCGCTTCCGGGCCGTGATATCGATGTAAACGGCGAAGCCGCGGGCGCCGTCGTCGGGCGTCGGGTAGCGGAGCCACCTGAACAGAAACGTCCGGCGCCCGCGGGTCGTCCGTCGTTCGACCTCCTCGATGTTGTGGCCGGCGGCGACGGCCTGGCGGTCGATGCGGCGGGCCTCCTCGGCCCGCTCCGGTGGGACCAGCAGGTCGTTGATCGACTCGCCGCGGGCCTGCTCGGCGTCGTAGCCGAACACCTCCCCGAAGGCGTCGTTGACCGACCTGACGACCGGCTCGTCGTCGACGAATTCGGCGTCGACGACGGCGTCCGGCAGCCCGTCGAACATCCGGACGAACCGGCGGTCGTCGGCGTCGCGTGCCGCCCGCCCGTCGTCGGCCGCGGCCGCGACGACCCGGTCGGCGACCGTCTCGTCGTCGAGCGCCGCCGGCGTGACGTACTCGGTGGCGCCCGCCCTGGTCGCCCGCGCGGCACGGGCGGCCTGCCCCGCGGGGTCGAAGACGACCACCGGAACTCCGGCTGCAGCGCCCTCAGCGATGGCGTCGGCCGGGGCGTCGTGACCGTCCCAGTCGACGAGCAGACAGTCCAGATCGGCGTCGCTTTCGACGATCGCGCCGTCGACGCGCCGGGGCGCACAGCGGGCATCCGCCGCGAGCACGTCGGCGCTCGCGCCGCCGTAATGGCCGACCCGGACCGGCGGCTCGTCCGCTCCGGCACCATCCGGTGACATGCGTTTCACACCGTGGGGGTCGAACTGAAATGTTTGGCGGCTACCCGCGGCGGTGCGTTCACTCGAGCGAGAGCCGACCGGTCGGCCGGCGCCGAACGGGATCTTGAACGGAGCCGACCACTCGTGGAGCGACCAGGAGGGAACATTCGGAAACGCCACTGTCACCGCTGAACTGCGCTACTCCCTTATGAGTGGACACGACCACCCGCGGCGTAGCGTTTAAAACCACGTGGTTGATAACGTACCACGAACATGGGATTCGGTAGCTACGACGAATCCGAGCAGGAAAGCCGGGAGTTCGACACCGACACCGACATCGACGACGACGCCCGTTCGACGCTCACAGCCCACGACGGCGAGGTGGAATTCGAGTACGACGACGCCTCCAGCGAGGACCTGCTGGAGACCTTCGAGGAGATCAAAGGAAAGTGAGGTGAAATCCGGGCGGCGCGCTCTCGGTATCGCCGAGTCGTACCGGGGGACCGACGACGAAGCGGCCACGAGCACGCTCGGGGGAGCGGTCGTCCGCGTCGACCGGACGGTCGACGACCTCGTCTTCGGGACGTGCACCGTCGGCGGCACCGACGCGACCGACACCGTCGTCGACTGCTGGCGCCGACTCGACCGCGAGGACGTCGCCTTCCTGTTTCTGTCCGGCGTCGCGCCGGCGTGGTACAACGTCGTCGACCTCGAGCGGGTCGCGGCGGCGGTCGACCGGCCGGTGGTCGCCGTCGGCTACGAGGACAGCGACGGGTTGACCGACGCCATCGACGCGGCCTTCGAGCCGCCGGAGCGGGACCGTCGGCTCGAGGTCTACGAGGCACTGCCGCCCCGACGGCGGCTCGAGGCGGGGCTGTTCGTCCGCAGCGCCGGCGTCGACGACGTGACGGCCGACCGCGCGGTCGGGGCGTTCACCCACGACCGCCGGCCCGAGCCGTTGCGGGTGGCGAAGCGGGCCGCCCGCCGGGTCGACGCCTTCCGGCGGGGTTAACTCGGCGCGGCCCCACGGAGGCGTATGAGCGACGACGCCGACGTCGACATTGACGTCCACGATTGCACGCGGTGTCCGGTGCTGTGCGACAACCGAAGTCGCATCGTCAACGGGGTCGGGCCGGTCGACGCCGACCTCTGTTTCGTCGGCGAAGGGCCGGGCGAACGCGAAGACGAGCAGGGCGAGCCGTTCGTCGGTGTACCTCGAGGCCGAACTCGACGCGGTCGACCCGGCGGTGGTCGTCGCCCTGGGGAAGGTGCCCGCCGAGCACCTGCTCGGGCGGTCGGTCGCCGTCACGAAGGAGGCAGGGACGCTCCACGACGCCCGCGTCGCCGGTGCCGCCCGGCGCGTGCTCGTCTGCGTCCACCCGGCGGCGACGCTGTACGACCCCTCACAGCGCGAGACGCTCGGGACGGCGCTGGACGAGGCCGTCGCCCTCGTCGGTGACGGCGACGGCGGTGGCGGCGACGGCCAGTCGCGCCTGGGGGAGTTCTGATCCGGCGCCGGAACTCCGAGGAACAGTTGTAATACCGACGATCATCGGACGGGAGCCGTAGTGTCCCGTATCAGAAGCGTTAAAAGGTGTTCAACACAGATGGAGATATGTTCGAGGGGTCCTCCGTGAACCGACGAACGGTGATCAAATCGACGGGCGCTGCGGGCATCTTCGGTCTCGCAGGCTGCGTCGGGGGGGACGGGGACGGGGACGGCGATGGCGACGGAACGGCGACGTCGACCCGCGGGGGGAGCGACTCGTCGGCCGAGATTCGGTTCGTTCTCAATCCGGCGGAAGCGGACGTCGACATCGAGACCCAGTACCGGCCGATGTTCGACCACATCGAGGCGGAAACCGGCGTCACGATCGATCCGGTCACGACAGCGAGCTACAACGCGACCCTCCAGTCGCTCGAGGGGGGGCGGGGTGACATCGCGGACACCTCGCCGTTCGTTCCGGCGACCGCCGGCGACATCGCCGACGTCATCGGCGTCCGGGTGGCGTTCGGCGCCTCGAAGTACTTCTCGTTGGTCACGACGACGCCGGACGAGAACGGTGTCGACTCCCTGGAGGGAATCGAAGGCGAGACGATCGGGTTCAGCGACCGGCTCTCGGTTTCGGGGTCGCTCACGCCGCTGCTGATGCTGAAGGAAGCCGGGCTCGACATCGGAAGCGCCCCCGACGGCGATCCCAACGACTTCGAGATGCGGAACTCCGATCACACGACCGCCGCAAACCAGCTGATCAACCGGGCCGAGGTCGCCGCGGCCGGGACGGGCGCGTTCGCGACGGCCTCCTACGTCCCACAGGAACAGTTCGACGAGATGTCGGAGGAGTTCGTCGAGTTCTCCTCCGAATACGACAGCGCGGGATCGGCGACCGACGAAGCCGAACTCGAGTTACTTGCCGTCTCGGATCCCCTCCCCCGGGCGCCGCTCATGGCCAGAGCGGACTGGGACGCCGACGTCCGTGCGGACGTCGAGTCGGCCATCCTCGGCGCCACCGAGGAGGATCTCTCCCACGGGGAGGACTACGAGGGCGAGGAGCTGTGGTTCACCGGGGTCGAAGAGGGCACCGTAGACGACTACCAGCCGATCAGGGACATCCTCGAGCAGCTCGGCCTCGACCCCGAGGAGATCGCCAGCTAACCCCCAGATGACCGACATTACCGTCGACGGCCTGGTAAAAACCTACGGTGACGTCACCGCGCTCGACGACGTCTCCTTCGAGATACCGGCGGGGGAGTTCGTCATCGTGCTCGGCGTCTCCGGGTCCGGCAAGTCGACGTTATTGCGGTGTCTCAACGGACTCACTCCCCCGACCGACGGAGAGATTCTGGTCGGCGACGAGACGGCCACCGGCCCCCGGCGGGACATGGCGATGATCTTCCAGCAGCACAACATCATCGGCCAGATGAGCGCCTACTCGAACGCGCTGACGGGGACGCTCGGCCGGACCCACTTTCTGGGGAGTCTCCTGCAGTTGCAGGACCGCGAGGAGAAGCTCATGGCGCTGGAGGCCCTGGAGACGGTCGGGCTACTGGACGAAGCCCGGCAGAAGGCTCGCCGCATGAGCGGGGGTCAGCAGCAACGGGTCGGTATCGCCCGCGCGCTGGTCCAGCAGCCGGACGTGCTCCTGGCCGACGAACCCGTCGCCAGCCTCGACCCGGGGAGCGCACAGCAGGTGATGGGCTATCTCCGGACGGCCGCCGAGGAGCGCGGTCTGACGACCGTCACGAGCCTCCATCAGGTCAACCTCGCCCGGAAGTTCGGCCAGCGGTTCGTCGGCCTCCGGGACGGCCGGAAGGTCTTCGACGGCTACCGCGACGAACTGACGATGGACACGATCGACGAGATATACGGGGACATCGACACCGAGGGGATGCTCGCGGAGACCGACATCGACGGCGACGACGAGGAGACGATCGATCAGCCGGCCGCCGGAGGTGGTCCGGTCGCATGAGCGCCGAGGCGCCGTCCGGCGAGGAACGCGAGACGGAGGAGCGTCTCGAGCGGATCCGTCGAACCCGACTGTACGGGGTTCTGAAGGGAGTATCCTTCGTTCTGATCCTCGCCTTACTGTTCCGGGAGGCGCTGAAAGCCGCCGGCCTCATCCAGTCCGGCACCGAGTACAACACGCCGTACTTCCTCCGGAAACTCACGGATTTCATCCCGCTCACGACGTACCAGGGCGTCCCGTTCGTCGACTTCGGAGCGTACCTCTCGTTCATCGGCGAACGAGATCTGCTGTTCGCGAGCGACATCAGCCTACTGTGGACCGACCCGCCTGCGCTGATCTCGGAAGTGGGAGCCATCCTCATTCAGGACGGGTTCTTCGCGCTGTTCGGCGTCGCCGGCATCACGCTCGCGGTCGGGTTCGCGGGGACCGTCCTGGGATTCCCGCTCGCGCTGCTGTTCGGTGTGCTCGGCTCCGAGCGGGTCCTGCCGTTCCCGCTGAACTTCGTCTTCCGCGGCACCATGTCCGCCATCCGGGCGATTCCGGCACTGGTGTGGATCCTCATCTACATCCCGCTGGCGGGCGTCACGCCCGTCTCGGCCGTCTTCGCCGTCGCGACCGACACCATCGGAAACCTCGGTCGTCTGTTCACCGACGAACTCGAAGAGATCAAGGAGGGCCCGATCGAGGCCATGGAGACGACCGGCGCGAGCCGCCCGCAGACGGTAACGTTCGGCATGCTGAGCCAGGTGACGACCCCCTACATCGCCTGGACGCTGTACATCTTCGAGATCAACGTCCGGATCGCGGTGTCGCTGGGCGTGCTCGGCGCGGGTGGACTCGGCTCCGTCGTCAAGACACAGATCGGCCTGACTTACTTCGACAACGCGATGGCGACGCTTCTGTGTATCTTCCTGCTCATCATCTCCGTCGAGCTGTTCAGCCAGCGGATCCGCTCGCGGCTGCGCTCGGAGACCGAAAAGATGAGCCTCAGGGAGCTCGTCTTCGGGTTCCCCCGTCGGTTCGCGGAGTCGCTGATGCGATAGCGGCCCCACCGTATTCAGTTGAGCGATAGCCGGCCGACCAGCCCTTCTCGGGTGGGAAATCGAAAGGGGGCCGACCGCTCGCGGAGCGAGCCGACGCAAGCACGGCCGGAGGCCGCGCGCAGCGAGGCGCAGCCCGCGAGCGGGCGGGGGCTTTCGAGCACGTCCTCGTCACTGCTGAAATACACTAAATTATCTTACGTAAACACTGCGAGCGGCCTCATGGAAACCTACTTTGCTCGGCGCCGCCCAGTCGCGGACATGACCGCGAGACGGACGACCCCGGAGATCGTCCTCGTCGACTACGGGCTCGGGAACCTCCGGAGCGCGACCCGGGGGCTGGAGCGGGCCGGCGCCAACGTCACCCTCACCGACGACCCCGCCGACGTCGACGCCGCCGACGGGGTCGTCCTGCCGGGCGTTGGCGCCTTCAGCGAGGGCATGGACAACGCCGGTCCCTTCCGGGACGCGCTGGTCGACGCCGCCGCCGAGGGGACGCCGCTGTTCGGCATCTGTCTCGGCATGCAGATGCTGCTGACCTCCAGCGAGGAGACCAACCGCGTCGGCCAGGGCGACGCCCGGGGCCTGGACCTCGTTCCCGGTCGCAACGTCAGGTTCGACGCCGACCGGACCGTCCCGCACATGGGCTGGAACGAACTCGACGTCGAGCGCGACCACCCCCTCGTCGAGGGCGTCGACGGCGGGACGTCGACGTCCCGGGCGAAGGGCGGCTCCGTGGACGGCGAGTACGCCTACTTCGTCCACTCCTACTACGCCCGGCCGGACGACGACGACGCCGTCGTCGCGACGACCGACTACGGCGTCGAGTTCCCGTCGGTCGTCGCCGACGAGACGGGCACCGTCTTCGGCACGCAGTTCCACCCCGAGAAGTCCGGCGAGACGGGACTCCGCATCCTGCGGAACTTCGTCGATCTCTGTCTGTCGTAGCCGCGCGGTCGGCATAACCCGTTTCACGTGGTTTTATATTCGACAGTCGTGGGGATAATTCCGTATGCCGGACGACGAAAACTCCCCGACGAGACGGAACATACTTCGAGCACTCGGCGCCGGCGCGCTCGTCCCCACGCTGTCGACGGCGGCGACCGCCGGGCCGGCGGACGGGACGGGTGGGTTCTACCAGGACCAGGTGCCGTACACCTGCTCGGACTCGGAACGGAACTACGCGGAGGTGAGCGAGGACGGCTCCTACGACATCGAGAGTGCGACGGAGTACGTGGTCGATCTCGACTCCGAACAGGACAGCGAGAACGTCCAGATCGGGGTCGTCCGCCCGGATCCGGAGGCGGTCGACGACGCGCCCGTCATCGTCCGGGCGACGCCGTACGTCGGCGATATCCGGGACGCCAACATCGCCGAGTGCTGGGGAGTCAAGCGGCTGGCGTACAACTTCGTCCCGCACGGCTACGCGGTAGCGGTGATCCCCGTCCGCGGGACCGGCGGTGCCGGCGGCTGCATGACGCTGTTCGGGCCGGCCGAACGGCGCGACCTCGACCAGGCGGTCGACTATCTCGGCGGGGCCGAGTGGTCCAACGGCAACGTCGCGATGAGCGGCGGCTCATACGACGGGACGACGCCGTTCGAGGTGGCGGCGATGGGCAACGACCACCTGAAGACCATCGTGCCGATGTCGGGCGTCCCGGACGTCCACGACCTGATGTACCGCAACGGCGTCCCGGAGACCCGGGGGCCACTCGTGCTCAACGCGCTGTACTACGCTATCTCGCTGGGGACCGACAGCCCGCTGACGGGCACTCGGGTCGACGCCTACGCGACCCGGGCGGCCTGCAGCGAGTACGCACAGGGCGGCTTCGCGGCCACGTACGCCAGCATCACCGGCGAGCGGGACCCCTCGGGCTACTGGGCGGCCCGGAACCTGCGGCCGCTCGTCGAGAACAACTACGAGGGCAGCATCTTCTACGTCCAGGGACTGCAGGACTGGAACGTCGACCCCTCCCAGATGTACCCCTGGACGGAGCGGCTGGAGGCGGTCGACGACATCGAGACCCGGTACATGCTCGGGCAGTTCGGCCACGCCTACCCCGACGACGGCGACTGGGCCGAGGGCACCCGCCGGAACGACTGGGCCGACATCGTCCTGCGGTGGTACGAGCAGGAACTGAAAGGCACGGAAAACGTCGACGTCGGTCCGGACGCTTATGTCCAGGACTCGACGGGCGAGTGGCGCGCCGAGGACACCTGGCCGCCGGAGCGGGCCGACTC
The DNA here is from genome assembly GCA_003022945.1 of Halobacteriales archaeon QS_8_69_73. Classification (GTDB taxonomy): domain Archaea; phylum Halobacteriota; class Halobacteria; order Halobacteriales; family Haloarculaceae; genus Natronomonas. Next base: position 73,214 of record PXRZ01000008.1, read on the forward strand.
GGAGACCTGGCGACTCCAGCCCGGCGGGACGCTGTCCCGGGAGCCGACCGACGAGACCGGCTCGGCGACGGTCGCCGTCGACCCCGACCGCCACGGGGCGGTGTTCTACCCCGGCGAGGTGCCGGGCTGTGAGACCTGCGCGCGCTTCGAAACGGAGGCCTTCGAGGAGGAGTACCGCTTCGCGGGCGAGCCGGACCTGAACCTCACCGTGACGCCGACGGGCCCCGGCGGCTACCTCACCGCCTACGTCCTGGCGGTCGACCCCGAGGGCGAAGGCGAGCGGGTCGGCTGGGGGATGCTCGATCTCCGATACCCGGACCGCGGCGACAGCGCCCGGGAGGTCGTCCCCGGCGAGACGCTGGAGGTCTCGCTGCCGATCGAGCCGCTGGACGCCCGGATTCCCGCCGGGTCGAGGCTGGCGGTCGTTCTCCACCAGGGAACGATGTCCGGCCGGGTCGGGCTCACGCCGTACCCCATCCGGGTCGACCTCGGCGACGGGGCGGCCGGGCTCGTCGTCGAAACCTTCGAGGCCAGTCCCGACGAGGCGGCCGCGCCCGACCCCGTCGAGGCGGTCCCGGACGTCGAGGTAACCGGCGAGCGGGCCGACGACGCGAGCCTCTTCACCGGCGGCCAGACGAACCGCATCGATATCACCGTCGAACCCGGCGAGGACGTCGTGGTCCGAGACCCGATGCCGACCGAGTGGGACGTCGTCGGCGGCGACGGCGACCCCCGCGAGGAGGGGGACACGACTTACGTCGAGTTCGGCACGGCGCCCGCCGGCGAGGCGACGACGTTCACCTACTACGCGGAGGCGCCGACCGGTCCGATGGCCTCGGGCGAGTACCGGTTCGGACCGGTCGAGGCCAGCGTCGACGGCGACTGGGAGACGGTCGCGGGCACCGACGACACGAACTACGTCGTCGGCGCCGAGACGACGATGCTCGGGATCCGGTAGACGGCGCCGCCGCTGGGCGGTCGGCGGCAGGACACCCCGGAACGGTCGCGGGGCGCTACGGAATGTCGGCGGGGCGCCGGCGCCCGCCCGGATCGGAAGGTCAGTGCGTCACTCGGCCTGCGACTCGACGGACTCGTCGTCTTGGTCATCGGTCTGCTCGGCGCCGTCCGGTTCCTCCGCCAGGTCCCAGAAGACGAGTTCTTCGGTGAGCTGGTCCGTCATGGTATGCCATTCGGTACCATGGAATCTATCATTATAAATATTTCCGTAGCCGTCGGGATCGGAACGAAACCGGTCGTCGGGGCCGCGCCGTCAGTACTCCAGGTCGAACTGCTCGTGTTCGGTGACGGTGTTCAGCACGACGGAGGTGTTGGATTCTTTGATCTCGGGGTCGGTGAGCAGCTCCTTGATCTGCTCGTTCATGTGGTCGGTGTCGGTGAACGTGCCGACGGCGAAGATGTCGTGGTCGCCGGTGACCTCGTACACCGACACCATGTGGGTGTGGTCGCTGAGCCGCTCGGTGATCTCCGGGAGCGCGCTGCCCTCGACCTTCAGCTGGATGATGGCGGTGACGTCGTAGCCCAGTTTGCCGTAGTTCACCTCGGGGACGTACCCCTCGATGATGCCCTGCTCCTCGAGGTCGGAGATGTGGTTGGAGACGGTCGTCACCGAGACGTCGAGGTCCTCGCCGAGCGATCGGAGCGACGCGCGGCCGTCGTCCAGCAGGGCGTTCACCAGCTTGCGGTCGAGATTTTCGTACGTCATTGCACCCGGCTACGTCCCCCGGGGATTAGAAGTTTACGAACATACAGTTCTGCACGAGCCGGGAGTAGATTTGCGCAAATCGATAACCATTTAGTAGATGGCTTCCTCGTGTCCGGCGTCGAGAAAGATGACGAACGAAAACACGGCCACCGACGGCGGCCTCTCGCTCGAGGCACGGAACGTTATCGAAGAAATCGAAGAGCAGGACATCGACTTCCTCCGGCTGCAGTTCACCGATATCCTCGGGACGGTGAAGAACGTCTCCATCCCGGCCCGGCAGGCGGAGAAGGCGTTCACCGACGGCATCTACTTCGACGGCTCCTCGATCAACGGCTTCGTCCGCATCCAGGAGTCGGACATGCGGCTGAAGCCGGACCCGGAGACGTTCGCGGTGCTGCCGTGGCGGACCAACGGAGAGAGCGGGGCCGCCCGGCTCATCTGCGACGTCATCGACACCTCCACCGGCGATCCGTTCGAGGGCGACCCGCGGCGCGTGCTGAAGAACGCCCTCGAGCGGGCCGAGACTCACGGTTTCGAGGTGAACATGGCTCCCGAACCGGAGTTCTTCCTGTTCGAACAGAACGACGACGGCTACGCGACCACCGAGTTCGCCGACCAGGGCGGCTACTTCGACGTCGCGCCGAAGGACCTCGCGAGCGACGTCCGCCGGGAGATCATCTTCGCCCTCGAGGACATGGGCTTCGAGATCGAGGCCAGCCACCACGAGGTCGCCGAGGGCCAATACGAGATCAACTTCGAGTACGACGACGCGCTGTCGACCGCCGACAACGTCGCCACCTTCCGGACGACGGTCCGGGCCGTCGCCGCCCAGCACGACCTCCACGCGACGTTCATGCCGAAACCGGTGCCGCGCATCAACGGGTCGGGGATGCACACCCACATGTCGCTGTTCGAGGACGGCGAGAACGCCTTCCACGACGGCGACGACGAGTTCGACCTGAGCGACACGGCCCACTCGTTCCTCGCCGGCATCCTCGAGCACGCACCGGCCATCTGTGCCGTCACCGACCCGACGGTCAACAGCTACAAGCGCCTCGTTCCAGGGTACGAGGCGCCGGTGTACGTCGCCTGGTCGGACCGCAACCGGTCGGCGCTCATCCGCAAGCCTGCCGCCCGCGTGCCGGCGGCCAGCCGCATCGAGGCCCGCTTCCCCGACCCGTCGTGCAACCCGTATCTCGCCTTCGCGGCGCTCATCAACGCCGGCATCGACGGCGTCGAGCGCGACCTCGAGGCGCCGGACCCCATTCGCGAGAACATCTACGAGTTCGACGAGGCCAAGCGCCAGGAGTACGGCATCGAGACGCTGCCGGAGAACCTCGGCGAGGCCGTCGACGCCCTCGAAAACGACGAGGTCGTCCGCGGCGGCCTGGGCGAACACGTCGCCGAGAAGTTCATCGAGGCCAAACGCGAGGAGCACACCGACTACCTCGTCGACGTCTCCCAGTGGGAGCTGGACCGCTACCTCGAGAAGTACTGAAACCCCACTTTTTACACGGGGGTCGCCCGCGACGACCCCCGGCAAAAACGTGGGGAAAATATGCGTGCCGACGCGCTCACTTCGTTCGTGCGTCGCCGGGGGTTATGTTGCGAAGGTAGTCAGCAGTCATCACTACTCCCGGTCGAAACGCCGTCCGTAGCGGAGCCCCCGGTCGCGTCGCCGTCCCGTCAGCCCGTTTCCGCGGCGCGAGTCCGGCGGTCGCGGACTCGCCGGGCGACGGCCTCGCCGGCCAGCGGCGCCGACAGAACGCCGCCGAGGACGACCCCGGTGGCGAGGAAGGCGACGTACGGCGCCGGTTCGACGGCGTAGACGACGACGAAGAGGACGCCGGCGGCGGCGCCGACGGCGGCCGCGACCGCGCCGCCCCGTGTCGTCGTCGACTCGCGGACGACGGCGCCGCCGACGATACCCCAGGTGATGCGGGCGCCGAGGGCGCCGCCGAGCGAGGCCATCGTCTCGAAGCCGTACTCGCCGAGGATCGGGCCGGCGAGCGCGACGAGCGTCACCACCATTAGCGCCCGGCTGGGGTTCGACCCGCGGCCGCAGAGCCGGTAGAGGACGGCGAGCAGGGCGGCGCCGGCCGCGGCGCCGGCGACGACGTCGACGAGGTAGTGGACGCCGAGGACGACCCGGGAGAGCGAGACGACGGCGACGACGGCGGCGGCGACGCCGTAGCCGCGACGCCGGCCGACGAGCAGCGCCAGCCCGCCGTAGACCGTCACGGTACCGAGGGCGTGGCCGCTGGGGAAGCCGAAACCGGTCGCGGTCGCGGCGGCGGCGTAGAGCGGCTCGAGCAGCGCCGGCACCAGCTCCCGGGCGGCGGCGGCGTCGGCGCCGGGCGGCCGCGGGTAGCGCAGCCACTCCTTCAGAGTCGTCGTCGTGGCGTTAGCGCCGAGCCCGAGCGCGACGAGGAAGGCCGCCCGCCGGCGGTCGAAAGCGACGGGCGCGGGCAGCGCCTCGCCGAACCAGTACAGCAGCCCGAGCAGGCCGAAGAGAAACCAGACGTCGCCCAGTTGCGTCGCGACGGCGGCGACGACGCCGGCGGCGTCGGGGAGCCGGGCGACGGCGGCGAACTCGCCGACCGCACGGCTCATCTGCGCTCGAAGCGGTCCCGCAGCCGGCCGGGAAGCCCGGCGACGGTGACCGTGGTCCCGACGATGAGCATCAGGGCGTACAGCCCGAGCGTCGACAGCCAGACGACGAGCATCGCTAGCACCGCCCAGACGCCCCGCAGGAAAAAGAAGGCCCCGAGCGTCATCACGGTACCGTACAGCAGCACGATGTACGGCCCCCAGCCGCGGGCCTTCCCGCGGCGGACGCGCCGGCGGACGTACCGCCGGAGGTCGCCTTCGATCTCCTCGCGGTGGACGGTCCGGTCTTCGATGTGCTCCTCGACGCGATCCAGCTCCTCGTGGAGCCGCTCGAGTTCCTCTCGCAGCTGTTCCTCCGAAGGGTCGTCCGGTCGGTCCCGTGTCATGGTTCCATCGAGTACGGCGGTCGGTTCCGGGGTGTCGGCGCCGCGGCCGGGGAGGGCGGTGTGGCCCCGGCCGGCCAGCACCGCGTTCAGAACGACGCCGACGAACAGCAACAGCGCCCCGACGTAGAGGAAGGTCATCAGCAGCAGGGTGCCGCCGAGCACCCCGTACGTCTCGTAGCTGGCGGCGCCGGCCAGCGTCCCCCGGACGAGCGAGCCGGCCTGCTCGCCGAGGGCGGCGGCAGCCGTGTCGACGAGCCGCTCGACCGTCCCCGGGTCGCCGAGGACCGCCGTGGCCGCCAGCGCCAACAGCAGCAGCGGCAGCAGCGAGATCAGCGCGTAGTAGGCGAGCCCCGCCGCGATGAAGCTGATGCGGTCCGACTGGGCGCCGTCGACGACGCGCCGCGTGACGGTTACCGCCCGGTCGAGATAGCCGTTCACGCTGCGGGATATGCGTGAACCCTACATATAATCGGTGGGAACCCACTCGTCGTCCGGGTCCACGCGGTCGGCGAGGACGGCGTTGTACGCGGCCCCGAGCAACATTGCGGCGGCGCCGACGTAGAGCCACGTCGACGCCAGCAGGAGCGCCCCGAGCGCGCCGTAGGTGCTCGCTCGGGCTACCCCGACGTAGAGCCGGAAGCCGACGCTCACCGCCACCCACGCCGTCGCGGCCAGAACCGTCCCCGGCAGTATCTCCCGGAGCGTCACCGATGGGGTCGGAAAGACGTAGAACATCGGGAGAAAGACCGCGACCAGCACCCCCAACAGGAGCAGCGGCGCGGCTCCCGTGCGGACGGCTCCGCTGTTGGGCAGCCAGACCCCGACCCCGCAGACCAACGCCACGGCGACGGCGTTCGTCGCGAAGACGACCGCAGCGTCCCGGAACCGCGCCAGTATCGACGCCGGTTTCCGTTCGCCGTAGACGGCCGCGAACGCCCGGTCCGTGCTGCGATACAGCCGGAGCGTTCCCCACAGCAGAAGCGCCACTCCGACGACGGCGCTCGGAAGACGTACCTCCGTTGAGAGGATCAACTCGGCGGCGGTGCCGCCGAGTTCCTCGCCGAACACCGTGACCGCGGCCTCGGTCGCCCTGGAGATCCAGGCGTCGTTGCCGGCCGAGGCCAGCAGTGCGGCCGCGAGAAAGACGAAGGGGAGCAGCGACGAGAGCCCGAAGTACGCCAGACTGGCGGCGAGCATCGACACCTGCCCGCGGCGGGCGACCGCGGTCACCTCGCGCACTACCTCTCTAACTGACACGTCCGTCCGTTCGTTCTCGCCGTGCCGTCATAAGCGACTCGCTGGAGCCCTCGTCGCGGGGCTTCGTCGTGGTTACCCTACGTCCGGTATCGACCACACGGCGGCGTGCGGGTACCGGTACACGGGTACGGTGTTCGGTATCAGTCGACGGCCTCGCGGATCGCGGCGACACCGGCGTCGGTCTTGAATGTCGTGCCGCCGTAGTGACTCCGGGAGGCGTCGAAGCCCGCCGCCCGCAGCGCCGCGAGGAACTCGTCCATCGCCGTCGCCGGCTCGTTCCACCGCTCGTACAGCCTGTGCTGGTCGTAGTGGGTCGGCTCGTGCAGTTCGTCGGCCACCGTCTCGAGCAGGTCGCGGCTCTTCTCGGCGGTCCCGAACCCGTCGGGAATCGCCGCCGCGACCTCGCGGACGAAGCCGGCGTCGTGGGCCGGGCCGAGCCATATCGGGCCGGCGGTCCACGTCGACCGCCCGCAGTCGGGGCAGTCGTCGACGGGGTCGGCGACGAGCGTCGCCTCGTGGTCGCGCCACAGACAGTGCTGGCAGTGGTCGAGGTAGCCGAGGTCCTCGATACGGCGGTCGGCGGCCCGGGCGCCGGATTCGAGCCGGAGGTAGGTCCGGACGTAGTGGCTGGAGACGTGGCTCAACACGGGCCGGGCGGCGACGTCGTAGCGCGCGGCGGTCCGGACCAGCGCCGACAATAGCACTCGCAGGCCCATCTCGGCGTGGAACTCGGTGTTGCGCGGCACCGCCCCGTAGCTCCGGACGCCGCTCTCGAAGTGGGCGCCGCACAGCGGCGCGGTGTCGGTCGCGGTCACGCAGAGGTACTCCCGGCCGCTCCGGACCGCGGCGTCGGCGAACGGCACGGGCGTCCCGAAGGGGTCGAGATCGACGACGTCGTGGTAGTGCTCGTGCATGTGGGCGTTGACGTCCCGGTGGTGGACCTCGCCGTCGAGGCCGTTCCGCTCGAGGTTCCGTCGGGCGAGGGCGACCGCATCCTCGTCGACGTCGCAGGCGGTCGGAGGACGCCGACGGTGATGTCGCGGTTCAGCTCCTGGACGGGGTTGTAGAAGACGCCGTCGCCGCTGCCCTCGCTGGCGCCGTGGCGCTCCTCGGGCACCGCGACGGTCACGCCGCCCTCGCTGACTTCCATGGGGTCGACTTCGCCGGCAGTCCCGAAAAGCGACTCGCTCGAACGCCGACTTTTTGCCCGATGCGGCACAATCGACGGGTGTGACCGCGGTCGACGAGTGGGAGTCGGAACTGGAGGCGGCCGGCGAGCTGACCAGCGACGCGACCGACGCCATCGTCGCCACCCACGGCGACCGCGGCGTCCGCGCCATCGAGGCCGTCGGCGAGCGGCGGGTGAAGAGGTACCGCGACTTCACGGTCGTCGTCGGCCACTCCGAGGAGCACGTCGTCGAAAACGGCGGCTGCGAGTGCAAGGACAGCCACTACAACCTCGACCACGAGGACCCGACCGAACTGTGCTGGCACGTCATCGCCGCGAAGGTGGCGCGGCGGGTCGACGCCGTCGACCACCACGACATGTGGTACTCCGAGGTCAGGGAGTTCCTTTAACGGCTACAGAACCTCTAACTGAACCCCGACGACCAGCGCAAGTGCCGCCAGCCACGTCTGGAACAACAGCGTCCCCAGCGCCGACAGCAGCAGGAATGTCCGGTCGTCCATGTCGGCGAAGCCGGCCGGAACGGTGAGCATCCCGCGGGTGAACAGCAGGGCGTTCGAGACGGGGACGGCGACGGGGCCCCAGCGCTCGAACCAGCCGTCGAACCGCTCGAGGCGGTCCGCGGAGACCCGGAACCACGACCGCGAGAGGAGGTACTCCCGGCCGGCCCGCTTGGCGACGGTGAACAGCGCGAACTGCCCGACCGTCGCACCGAGGACCGCCACGCCGATGACGGCCGCGACGGTGGCGTAGTCGCCGGGGCCGTCGGCCAGTAGCGTCACGCCGGCCGGCACCAGCGCCTCGCTCGGCGCGAAGTACAGCAGCATCGCCCCCTCGAGGACGAGGATGAAAAACAGCGCCACGAGGCCGTAGCGGTCCAGCAGCCGCTCGGCGAACGCCGAGTCGGCGACGGCGAAGAGGTAGACGCCCGCGACGAGACAGGCGAGCGTCACTCCGGCGGCGAGATGGAGGACGTACCGTTCGAGAAGCGTTCGGAGGCGGGCGGCGGGCGCGGCGGCCATTCGTTCCTCGGGACGGCCAGAGGCGTTAAATGCGTTGTGTGTGCCGCCGCAGCGGTGTTCGGAGACGATCGAACGATCACTCGGGGTCGGCTGACGCGTCACAGACCTCCTGGTGGATCGAAAGGACAAGACACGCTGGCGTTCGTACAGTCGCTACCCCGGCGCTATCCGAACTGCGCAGCATCGAGCGAGGCGAGACGCCTCGCATGCGAACGGCGTCCTCACGAGTGAAGCGAGCGAGGGCCCGGCAGAGTCTCGCTCTGCCGGTGACCGAAGTGAGCCGTGAGCGAAGCGAGGATATCCGGGGGAGCGACCGCCAGCGGGCCGAGGGCGTTCGAGGTCGCCACCGGCCGCATCGAGGAACATCCGCGTATCTGAACACCACCGCTGCCACGGGGGCCGGGAGCGACGCGCCTTTGCCGGATGCGGCCTGAATCCCGACATGGAACTGACGAACCGCCCCCGGCGGCTCCGGACGGACGGCGTCCGGTCGCTGGTCGGCGAGACCGAACTGCGGGCGTCGGACCTCATCGCGCCGGTGTTCGTCGACGCGACGGTCGACGAGCGGGTCGAAATCGAGTCGATGCCGGGCCACGAGCGCGTCCCGGTCGCCGAGAGCGTCGCCCGCGCCCGCGAAGTGGCCGAGACGGGCGTCGAAGCCGTGATGGTGTTCGGCGTCCCCGCGTCGAAGGACGCCGAGGGCAGCCGCGCCTGGGCCGACGACGGCGTCGTCCAGCGGGCCGTCGAGCGCATCACCGACGCGACCGACCTCTACATCGTCACCGACGTCTGCCTGTGCGAATACACCGACCACGGTCACTGCGGCGTCCTCGAGGAGAGCGCCCGCGAGGACCCCGAGTTGACCGTCGACAACGACGCGACGCTCGAGTCATTGCGGCGGGTCGCGGTCTCGCACGCCGAGGCCGGCGCCGACATGGTCGCCCCCTCGGGGATGATGGACGGGGGGGTCGGCGCGGTCCGGGGGGCGCTGGACGCCGCCGGATACGAACACGTGCCGGTGATGTCGTACGCCGCCAAGTACGAGTCGGCCTTCTACGGGCCGTTCCGGGACGCCACCGACGGTGCGCCCGCCTTCGGCGACCGCCGGCACTACCAGATGAACCCCGCAAACGCCCGCGAGGCGGTGCGGGAGGTCCGGCTGGACGTCGAGCAGGGCGCCGACGTGCTGATGATCAAGCCGGCGCTGCCGTACCTCGACGTCGTCGCGGCGGTCCGCCGGGAGTTCGACCACCCCGTCGCCGCCTACAACGTCTCCGGGGAGTACGCGATGCTGCACGCCGCCGCCGAGAAGGGGTGGCTCGATCTCGAGGCCGTCGCCGTCGAGTCGCTGCTGTCGATCAAACGCGCCGGCGCCGACCTCATCCTGACGTACTTCGCCGAGGACGTCGCCGCCGACCTGTAGTCCCGCATGGCCCCAGCGCGCGCGACGCGGAGCGCGCCGCGCACGACCCCCGGTGAGTATTGCGTTCGACGCGTGTCCAGGAATCGGTCCGACAGCTACCCGAATAGTTGACAACGTACGGCCTTATATACGTATTATCATGCCCAATACCGGACGGGCGTCCACCGACGTGGTAATGTATTTTCTATCTTCAACTCCAATATTTATGTAGTGGTGTTCCATCACGCTTTCACGTGAGCTGGACGACAAACATGGTCGAAAGATACACAAACATGGACGAGCTTCCAAACAGGTTCAGCAGTAGTACGGAGGGAGCGATATGATCGGCGGGCTGGTACTGCAGGCGAGCGCGGAGGAGATGACGGCCGCCATTAACGAGACGTGGATTCTGACGGTGACGTTCCTCATCTTCTTCATGCACGCCGGCTTCGCGATGCTGGAGTCGGGGCAGGTCCGCTCGAAGAACGTCGCCAACCAGTTGACGAAGAACATGCTGACGTGGGCCGTCGGCGTGACGGTGTTCTTCGTGATCGGCACCGGCATCGAGGCGCTGGCGTCGGGCGGCGGCTTCGTCGAGGGGACGGCCGCCGGCGGTGGCAACTACGTCAGCTGGCTCTACGGGGCCGTCTTCGCAATGACCGCCGCGACCATCGTCTCCGGCGCCGTCGCCGGCCGCGCGAAGCTCCGTGCGTACATGACGTACACGTTTCTGCTGGCCGCGATCATCTACCCAGTTATAACAGCCTTCACCTGGGCCGCGGGGGCCTACGGCGCCGAGGCGGCGACGACCGGCCTCGTCGCACGGATCACCGGGGTTCTCCTCGGCGAACAGATCGGCTTCGCCGACTTCGCCGGCGGGATGATCGTCCACGGCATGGGCGGCATCGCCGGCCTGACGGCGGCGGCCATCCTCGGCCCGCGGATGGATCGGTACGACGGCGACGGCTCGGTGAACGTCATTCCGGGCCACTCGATGACGTTCGCGGTGCTCGGGACGTTGATGCTCTGTTTCGGCTGGTACGGCTTCAACGTCGGCACCGCCGCCGCCTTCGCCACCGGCGGGGCTGGGTTTGGCAGCTTAGGGCAGGTCGCCATGACCACGACGATCGCGATGGCGATGGGCGCGGTCGGCTCCGCCGCCGTCTCACTGGTCCGGTCCGGCAAGGTCGACACCCTCTACACCGCAAACGGGATGCTCGCCGGGCTGGCGGCCATCACCGCCATCCCGAACACGACCCACTGGTGGGGCGCCTTCCTCGTCGGCATCCTCGCCGGCGTCCAGCTGCCCATCGTCTTCGACATCGTCTCCGAGCGGTTCGGCATCGACGACGTCTGTGCGGTCTTTCCCGTCCACGGCAGCGCCGGCGTCCTCGGGGCACTCCTGATGCCGTTCGTCGCGCTGCCAGGCGCGATTCCAGGTGGGGGACTCACTCTTTCGGCTATAGTTAACGGGACAGTCAATCTCTCAGCTATACTCAATCAATTCGTCGCCCAGGTGGTCGGCGTCGTCATCATCGGCGGCTGGACGCTCACCGCGACCGCCGTCGTCTGGTTCGTGCTGAAGGCCGCCGGCCAGGCCCGGGTTTCGCCGGAGCACGAGCGGAACGGGCTCGACATCTCCGAGCACGGCACCAACACCTACCCCGAGTTCGGCCGCGGCTCCAGCGGCCCGACCGCCACTGACGGCGGCTACGTCGAGGACGAGGGCATCGTCCGTCCGGACGGTGGCGTCGCCAACGACGGCGGCATCAAGATGGTCATGGGGTTCATCCGGCCGGACAAGCTCTCGGACGTGAAGAAGGGCCTCGCGGAGGTCGGCGCGCCGTCGCTGACGGTGACGAACGTCTCCGGCCGCGGCTCCCAGCCCGCAAAGACGGGCCAGTGGCGCGGCGAGGAGTACAGTGTCGACCTCCACCAGAAGGTGAAAGTCGAGTGCATCGTCGCGGATATCCCCGCAGAGGACGTCGCCGAGGCCATCAAGGAGGCCGGCAGGACCGGCGAGCCCGGCGACGGCAAGGTGTTCATCCTCCCGGTCGAGGGCGCCTACCAGATCCGGACCGGCGAGAGCGGCCAGTCGGCGGTGTAGTACGGCAGTTCATTCTTTTCGCGTGCGGTCGCGCGCCGCCAGCAGCGACCCGGCGACGTAGACAAAGACGACGATTACGGCGAGGACCGACCCCCACACGAGGGCGGCGAAGGCCGTCGCGCCGACGGCGCTCATCGTCGGTCCATCTCCTCGTTCTCGCCGCCATCGGCGACGGGATCGTCGAGCCGCCGCACGTCCCGGTCCAGCGTCTCCAGGTCCGCCCCGGCGTCGCCGACGGCCGTCGCCACGAACGTCAGGACGGCCGCGACGGCCGCCGCGCCGATGAACGACGCCAGAAATGACGGCGCCGGCAGCGCCGACGCCCCGGGCAGCGCCGTCAGCGGCCCGCGAAGCGGCGGGAACCGGGCGACGCCGACGGCGAGTCCGCAGACGCTGGCCGCGAGGGCGCCGCCGCCGGAGAGCCGGGACGTGTAAAGCCCCGTCAGGAACGGGACGAAGACGGCCACCGCGAGCAGGTCCGCCGTCAGGAACAGCTCCAGAACGCTGTACCCCTGGGCGCCGACGGCGACGGCGCCGGCGGCGACGACGACCGTCAGCCCCCGGCCGACCGTCCACAGCCGCCGCTGGTCGGGACGGTCGAGGAGCCGCGCCAGGTCGGCCGTGACGACGCTGGCGATGGCGTTGAACATCGTGTCGGCGGAGCTCATCACCAGCAGGACCGCAAGCGCGACGACGACGACGGTCACCCACGTCGGGAAGGCGGTCTCCAGCACGACGAAGAAGGCGACGCTGGCGGTCCCGGAGTCGGTCAGCCCCAGGCCGGCGGCCGCAACGCCGAACAGCCCGGCGAGCAGCACCATCGGGACGACGGCGGCGGCCGCGACCGCGAGGCCGTCCCGGAGCGCGCGGTCGCCGTCGGCGGCGTACACCCGCTGCCACATCCCCTGGTTGAGCATGTTGGAGCCGAGGATGGCGACGGCGACGTAGACGCCGAAGGCGAGACCGGGGCGGAAGCCGGGGTCCAGCAGCGTCGCGTCGGCGGCGACGGCGGTCGCGTGCAACTCGGCGGGGCCGCCGAGGGCGGCGACGGCGCCGCCGAAGCCGACCGCCAGCAGCGGCAGGATGACGAGCGTCTGGACGGTATCGGTGACGATGCTGGCGACCAGCCCGCCGTAGACCGTGTAGACGAGGACGAACCCGCCGACGAGCGCCGAGGTCTGCCACAGCGGGACGTCCGCCACCAGCGACAGCGCCCCCGCGATGCCGGTCATCTCCGCCGCCAGGAAGACGAACATGTAGAACACCGATACCACGAGCACGAAGCCGTACATCGCGGGCCCGAAGCGGGCGTAGGCGAACTCCGTTAGCGAGTGGCCGGCGGGCATCACGGCCCGGATCCGGCGGCCGACGGGGATGAAACAGAGCAGCGGAACGGCGCTGCCGAGGGCGTAACCGAGTACCGCCGGCAGCCCGCCGAAGGCCGCGCCGGCCTCGGCGGGGCTGAAGAGAATCCACGCGCCCGTCGTCGAGGCGACGACCGTGGCGGTCATCGTCCCGCGGCCGACGGAGTCGCGGGCGGCGATGAAGTCCTCGACGGACCGGACGCGGCCCCGGACCGCCAGCAGTCCGACGCCGGTGACCGCCAGGACGGTCAGCACCGTCACGCCGAGTGCGAGCCCCGTGGAGGTCACCGAGAGTCCTCCAGGGCGGCCTCGAAGAACGCCGCCTCCAGCTCGATTGTCCGGACGAACAGCCGCTCGACGCGGCGGCGCCGTCGCGGCGACAGTGCCGGGCCGACGTCGTCGAGTTGGTTCCGGAGCCAGGCGACGAACTCCACGAACGACGGCACCGCGTGCAGGTCGACCCACTCGGCGTAGAAGGCGGGCAGGTCGGCGCCGGCGCTGGGCGGCGAGGTCTCGTCGCCGTGGGCGTCGGCGACGGCGGTGGCCCACGTCTCGTAGACCCACTCGGCGGGGACGAGAACCGCGAGCGTCTCCGCGTAGCCGCCCTCGCGGGCGGCCCGCCCCAGCAGGTCGCGGAAGGCGGCCGTCTCCGACGTCGGGTCGGGGTCGCGCCACCGCTCGGCCGGCACCGAAAGCGCCTCGAAGGTCCGCCGGAAGTAGTCGTCCTCATCGTCGGTCACCGTCTCCAGGAACGTCACGAGCGGCCGTCTGGCCGCCATATCCGGCGCCTGGCCGACCGCGTGCCCGAAGGCGCCGACGAGCGCGTCGACGACGGCGTAGTCCTGGACGAGGTAGTCCGCAAAGGCCGTCTCCTCGAGCGTGCCGGCGCCGAGTTCGCGGACGAACCGACCGTCGACGGCGTCGCTCCAGGCCGGGGCCGACCGCGCCCGCAGCCAGTCGGTGAACCGCGGCGCCGACCGTTCGGCCGCGTACGCCTCGTAGTCGTCGGGAACGTCGCTCACAGCCCCCACCCCTCGCGGGTGTAGGCCATCTCCCAGAAGCGGTACTCCAGCTTCGCGCTCCGGAGGAACGCCGCCTCCATCGCCTCGTGTTCGCCCGGGTACCGCTCGCCGCAGCGGTCGACGAACGACCGGCACCACGCCGTCGCCTCGCGGAATTCCTCGCCGGTGTACGTCTCGATGAACGGCGAGTAGCGGTGCTCGCCGTCGGCCAGCTCGGCCATGTGCTCGGCGACGTCGAGGTATCCCTGCATGCAGGGGTACAGCGCCGCCGCGAGCTCCGCGACGGAGCCCTCGTAGGCCGTCCGCAGCAGGAAGTTCGTGTAAGCGACGCAGGTGGGGGCCTTCTCCGTGGCCTCGAGTTCGGCCTCGTCGATGCCGTAATCGGCCGCAAAGGAACGGTGCAGCTCCATCTCCTCGTCGAGGACGCCGTGGGCGACCCCGAGCAGGTGGGTCATCGTCGCCTCGTCGTCGGCCTTCGCGCCGGCGATCGCGAACAGCCGGGCGTAGTCGAGCAGGTAGCGGTAGTCCTGCTTCACCCAGAACTCGAAGGCCGCCTCCTCGAGCGTGCCGGCCGCCAGCTCCCGGACGAACGGGTGGTCCATCTGTGCTGCCCACACGTCGGCGCCCGCCTCGAGCAGTCGATCGCTGAACGCCATGGCGGCGACAGGGGCGCCGGCGTATTATAACTGACTAATACAATCCAGTTGTCGCCCGGCGGAGAGCGTCGCCGTTCGGGGCGACAGGTCCGACCGGGACCCAGGGAGGAACGTCAGCCGTGTTTCAGTCCCGAGCGATACGGTACCGGGGGTCGTTCCGGCCCTCGGCGAGAGAAGGCAGACGCGGTGTGAATAGTACTCCGAGTAAACTACCCCGCCCTACTCCCTCCCTCCCTCACACGGCGCGGTCGGTCGGTTCTTGAGGGCAGGGCTTTCTCCCGCGAGGACTTCGCGGGTTGCTGCCCCTGCCCCCATGCAGGGCGTGGCGCGGGACACGACGACGGTTCGGGCGGAGCGGACTGTTCTGTGCGCTCGGCCGTACTCTCGCCGGGGGTTGTCTCGGCGAGGACTACTGTTGTCTCAGCCGACTTTAATTCTCGGTGGACTCCCGCGCTTCGCACTCCCAACGAGGGGAGTCGGAGCGGCGCGTTCAACGACCCCGAGTTCAGGACCGGTCTACGGCGGCCCCTACATCGGGTCCGGTTTGGCCCCGATGCAGTATCATGTGTTATGATACCATGGAGAAAAAATGTTGGGAACGCGCTTCCTCCCCGGCTTACTCGTTCGTGGTTCGAGACGCTTCGCGTCTCGCCATCACGAAAGACCGGAGGTCTTTCGAACGACTTCGCTCACTTGTCGGGGCCGAAGGCTCCGCGCTACCGCCTGCTGAAGCAGTAACTACACACGTCGACCCGGACCGGACGTTTGATCGTGCGAAAGGGACGAAATCCGTTAAACAGCACTTCGGCGCCAGGATTCCAACGGCGGCCCGGGGAGGCATCTGTCTTCGACGGCCCCGGCCGACGCCCGACTGTTGGGGCGGTGTTATCGATCCGACGGCACTTCCAATCGTCCCGTTCGCCGGCAAATATAAGACGATTCACCGAAATCCCTCGCCATGGCGATCGGTACCGGTTCCGGCGGATCCGGCTTTCTCGGCCGGCTGAAAACCGGCTGGACCCTGACGAAAGACAGCATCGGCGTGATACGGGACCACCCGGAACTGCTCGTCTTCCCGCTTCTGGCGGGCATCTCGAGCGTCGTCTTTTTCGTGCTGCTCTTCGTCCCGCTGGTGCTCGCCGAGGCCATCGGCGGCGGCCTCGAGTACGTCGTCCTCTTCGGCCTGTATTTCGTCACGACGTTCCTGAGTACCTACTTCTCGGCGGCGCTGTGCCACGCGGCCAACGAGGCGTTTCACGGCCGCGACCCGGACCTTCGCGAGAACATGCGCGCGGTGTCCGACAGTCTGGGTCCCATCGTGGTCTGGTCGCTCATCTCCGCGACCGTGAGCGTCGTCTTTCGAATCCTCGAGAACTCCGACAACCCCCTTGCGACGGTTCTGCGCTCGCTTTTCGCCGTCGGGTGGGCGATACTGACGTTCTTCATCGTCCCTGTTCTCGTCTTCGAGGACGTGACGGCGACGTCGATGTTCGAGCGGAGCGGCGAGACATTCAAGAAAACCTGGGGGGAGACGCTCGGTGCCGGCTTCGGGGTTACCGCCATCGTCTTCGGGATCGGTCTCCTGCTCGTCGCAGGTGCGGTCGCGGTTTCAGTCCCCGTCGCCGCGGTGTTCCCCGGCGGCGGCGTCGTCCTCGCGGTCGCCCTCGTCGCCCTCGCGTTCGTGTTCACATACCTTCTCAGCCAGACCATCTGGGGAGTCGCCAAGACGGCGCTGTACGTCTACGCCGTCGAGGGTGTGACCCCCGAGCAGTTCGAGAACTTCGACTTCGAGACGCTCGGCGGACGCACCGAACGACGGGCGACGCCGGGGTCGGGCCCGGGCCCCGTGTCTCGCCACGCGCGGCATTACCCCGTGAGCGTGCTTGACTCGGTAGTTATTCAATTCTGAACAGCTTCCAGAAAAATTTGATGCGGAGCAAAATACTATTTTAGCCGGTATAAATACCGGTATCGCAATGATTCGGACTGACTCGACAGTACGGCCGCAACCGGGGAAGAGCCGATGATCGATGTGGTACTACTACAGATAGGTGACAACGTCTCCGATGTCCTTTTTGAATTCCTGGGTGATTTCACCGCTTTGATACTGAGACTTATCGGCGGTTTGATATTAGCGCTCATCGTTGCCAGAGTCGGTATTTCAGTGGCGGGCCGAGTGGGGGAGCTTATTCGCCGCATCAACCTTTCGGATGCGGTGATGGAGACGCCGTTGGGGACTCCGCTCAGGGATGGTTCGTCCGTCGAATCTCTCATCGAGTCGATAGTAAAGTACATTTTTTACTTGATCGCCGTCTTTGTAGTGGTCAGCTTTGCAGGATTCCGGGCGTTGGGTCAGTACATCAACCTTGCTGTGAGGTATCTACCGTCGGTCCTCGGCGGAATACTGGTCGTTGTAGTCGGATTCGTTATAGCAGGATACGTCGGCCGGTCGATCAGGTCATCGCCGATAATCGGAGGTAGCGACGTTGCCGCTCTTGCCGGCGAAACGGCCAAGGCAGTAATATATCTAATTTCGGTCACACTGGGACTCGACGCATTCGGATACAGCACCGCAATCCTTACTACACTGGCTCAAGCTGTCGTGGTCGGCGTCGGCCTCGGTGTCGCGATAGCAGTGGGAATCGCTGTCGGACTCGGGAGCCAGGAGTACGTATCAGAAAACATCGAAAGCTGGGTCGAACACGATAGTAGCGAGTGAACTCGACCGACAGCTCCCCGATGGGCGGTCCGGATAGCCGAGTCTCGGCTGTGGGACCGTTAGCCCACGCCGGGATGCGACTGTGCGGCACTGCTCACGGCGGTAGAACTCGGGCCCGTTCGGGGCCCGCACGGCGGGACCACTCGACGCCGGCTGTAACGGTCCTCGATGTGCGGTGCTGTACCAGGCCGCGGTCTCCCGCGGTATCGATCTATCGTGGACACGCAATCACACGGATGTGTATAGGGATCCGTACGAGCCGGGCACCGGGCGGGTAAGGCCCATCACTGAAAAGCGGCGGCACGCTGCGGGCGGACGGCGTATCCCCGTTGCAGGGACTCCCGGGACGGTAACGCCTTTCGGGCGGGCAGCCGTAGCGTTCGGATATGAACCGTGAAGGCTCACGCTCGCTGTACGACCGCGCGCTGTCGGTGCTGCCCGGCGGGGTCAACTCCTCGGTCCGTGCGGCGCCGCAGCCGTATCCGACGTTCGTCGAGCGCGGCGAGGAAGGCCACGTCGTCGACGCCGACGGGAACCGCTACGTCGACTGGGTGAACGGGCTCGGACCGCTACTGTTGGGTCACGACACGCCGGAGCCGGTCGAGGCGGCCGTCCAGTCCCACGCCGCCGAGGGGCCGATGTACGGCATGCCGAGCGAGATCGAGGTCGAACACGCGGAGTTCGTCTGCCGGCACGTGCCGAGCGTCGAGATGATACGGTTCGTCAACAGCGGCACCGAGGCGACGGTGTCGGCCTGTCGGCTGGCGCGGGCCGTCACCGGCCGCGACAAGATCGTCGTCATGCAGGGTGGCTACCACGGCGCCCAGGAGTCGACGCTCGTGGAGGGCGACGCCGACCACCCCCGTCCGTCGAGCCCCGGCATCCCGGCGTCGTTCTCGAAACACACCCTCCCGGTGCCGTTCAACGACGAGGCGGCCGCCCACGAGATCTTCGAGGCCCACGGCGACGACATCGCGGCGGTGCTCGTCGAGCCGATCCAGGCTAACATGGGCATCGTCGCCCCCGAGGACGGCTACCACGAGACCCTGCGGGACCTGACGGACGACCACGGGGCGCTGTTGATCTTCGACGAGGTCATCACCGGCTTCCGGGTCGGCGGGCTGCGGTGTGCCCAGGGGGAGTTCGGTATCGACCCCGACATCACGACCTTCGGGAAGATCATCGGCGGCGGCTTCCCGGTCGGCGCCATCGGCGGCAAGACCGAGTACATCGAGGAGTTCACCCCCTCCGGCGAGGTGTTCCAGGCCGGTACCTTCTCCGGGCATCCGGTGACGATGGCCGCCGGTCTAGAGACGCTGCGGTTCTGCGCCGAGGAGGACGTTTACGACCACGTCGATGACCTCGGCCGGCAGCTCCGGGAGGGGCTGGCCGAGATCGTCGCCGACCAGGCCCCCGAGTACACCGTCGTCGGGCGGGACTCGATGTTCAAGCTCGTGTTCACGCGGGCGGAGACGCCGCCGCAGAGCGACCCCTGCGGGGCCGGCTGCCGGCAGGACCCCGCCTGCGACCGGTACGGCGACTGCCCGACGGAGGGCACCGACGTGACCGGCGCCGAGACCGACCGCTACGCCCGGCTGTTCCGGCCGCAGTTGCTCGAGCGGGGAATACTCGTCTCACAGAACCAGTTCGAGTCGAACTTCGTCTCCTACGGCCACACCGAGGAGGACGTCGAGCGGACCCTCGAGGCGTACAAGCGAGCGCTGTAGCCGGCGTCAGGCCTCGGCTGCGTACGTCTCCTCGAGGTAGTCGACGATGTCGTCGGACTCGTTCATCCCGTCGACGCCGTGTTCCTCGTCGACGATGACCGGCACGCCGGTCTGGCCGCTGACCTCTCTGACCTCGTCGCGTCGGTCGTGGGAGTTCGGCACCTCGATGCTGTCGTAGTCGAGACCGAGTTCCTCCAGCTTGTCGATCACCTTCTCACAGTACGGACAACCGGGCAACTCGTACAGCGTGATGGATGCCATCACCCAATGTAGCGTCGCCGGCATAAAGAGGGCGACGGTACTGTGCCCCGTGGTGACCAGACCGCTCGTACTGCCGGACGCGATTCGTGAACATCCGAGTCGGTAGCAGTCCATGTATCCGGGCGAATACGACGGGAGATCGGACCGCGATTCACGTAGTTGCGTCCGGGGGTATCAGCCGTCGCGGCCGCGACCGCGGTCGAGGGCGGCCGCCAGCCGGTCGCGGCGGCCGACGGCCTCGGCGACACCCCAGGTCAGCGCCACGAGCACGCCGAGAATGGCCGCGAGGAACGCCCACGACCCCATCCAGGCCGGCCGGACCCACGGCTCGACGTGGCCGTACGTCGACGCCAGCTCCTCGGCGCCGGCCGCCGCGATGGCGTCGGCGACGCGGTACCGCGAGGCCGGCGAGTCGTCGGCGCCGCCGGAGACGGTGACCCGACCGCCCGCATTTCGGTCGGCCATCGTCGGGCCGTCACTTCCCGGCGCTCCCCGCTCGGCATCGTACGGTGCCCACGTGGCGTGGAACTCCCAGACGACCTCGCCGTCGGGCGTCACCTCGACGACCCGGTGGTTCAGCGTGTCCGTCACCAGCGTGTTGCCGTTCGGCAACCGGTCGGCGTCCCGCGGCCAGTTGAAGCCGTCGACGGCCCACACCAGCTTCCACCCGCAGTCGGCCGGCGGCGTCCCCGCGCCGAGCCGGGGGTCGGCGTCGCCGCAGTCGCGTTCGTACTCGACGACGCGGTCGTTCTCGCTGTCGGCGACCAGCATCGTCGGTGTGCCGTCCTCGCGCTCGAGGTAGTCGGGGTTGTGCTGCTCGTCGAGAATCGAGTGGTTGCCGTCCTCGCCGAGACGCATCGCGATCTCGTCGGTCCGGCGGTCGACGACGATGACCTGGTCGAAGTTCCGCGGTGACGCCAGCACGTACCGGTCGCCGTCGCCGACCGTCTCGGCGTCGTTGACGTGGGTCCAGTCGTCGTCGACGCCGCCGTCGGTGTCCTCGGAGTAGTGGTTCCGGAAGTACCACTCCCACTCGATTTCGCCGGTCGTGACGTTCCGGACGAACAGCCGGTCGTCGCTGACGCCGTTCTCGGTGGCCCGCATGTTGGCGACGAGCAGCCGGCCGTCGCCGAGCCACGCCGTGTTGTGGGTGTCGATCAGCCCGGGCCGGTCGTACCGTCGGACGACCTCGTCGGTCGCGGGGTCGTACTCGAAGGCGACGGTGCCGTCGGGGTTCGTCGACGTGACGAAGAGGGTGCCGCCGGGCAGCGGGTCGACCTCGTAGAACCACCGACTGTCCGGGCCGCCGTCGAAGCGCCAGACGGGCTCGGCGGCGCCGTCGGCGGCGACGAGCCGGGCGGGCTTTTTCGACTGCCCGTAGCCGGCGAAGTGGAAACCCTGAATGCTGACGTAGGTCCGCTCGTCGGCCGGCTCCGCGACGGTTCCGGGGCCGAGGTCGGCGCTGCCGGGGGAGACGGCCGCGTAGGCGGCCGGCACGAGGAAGGCGAGGACGGCTACCGCCGCCGCCAGCCGGGCGAGCCGGCGGCGACCGCGACGCCGCGTGATGTCCATACGCCATGGCGGGGCGACCACCCCGAAGGCGTTACGGTTCCGACGTCGGCTCGTACTGCCGGTCCTAATTACCCGATGCGGCCCGTTCGGAAGTTAGGATTTAGGCGGTATCCGGCCGATCATCGCCAAGGAACGTCGAAAGGATCACGCCCGGCAGTATCAGAAGCCGAACAGTTCGGCGTCGGCCGCGAAGAAGACGGCGAAGTAGACGACGAAGACGGCCGCAAGCGTCCACTGGCCGGGCGAGACGTCGCGCCGCTCGCCGACGGCGGCTTTGACGACGGGGTAGCTCATGATGCCGGCCGCCAGCCCGTTGGCGATGGAGACCGTCAGTGGCATGACGGTGACCGTGAGGCCGCCGGAGATGGCCCACGCCGGGTCCGACCAGTCGATGTCGGCGACGCCCTGCAGCATGATAATGCCGACGACGACCAGGGCGATATAGGTCGCATAGGTCGGAATGGCCTGCACGAGCGGGACGACGGCCAACGACAGTGCGAACAGCAGCCCGACGACCAGCGCGGTGAAGCCGGTGCGGCCGCCCTCCTCGACGCCGGTGGCCGACTCGATGTAGGTCGTCACCGTCGAGGTGCCCATCATCCCCCCGAGGGTGGTGCCGACGGCGTCGGCCATCAGCGGCTCGTTCATGTCCGGCAGGTCGCCGTTCTCGTCGAGAAAGCCCGCCCGTTGGGAAACTCCGATGAGCGTGCCGGCGGTGTCGAAGAAGTCCACGAAGAAGAACGTGAACACGACGAAGGCGAACACCAGCGGGTCCTCGAGGACGAGGCCGAGGCCGTCGAGGAAGCCGACGACCAGCGGCGTGAAGTCGTATTGGACGCCGAACACGAGCGAGCCGAGCCCCTCGCGTTCGACCTGTGCGACGGTGCCGTCGGCGTCGAGGACGCCGCCCTCGACGACGCCCGCCAGCGTCAGCGCGTAGCCGGCGGCGGCCGTCCCGAGGACGCCGGTGACGATGGCGCCCCGGATGCCGCGGGCGTAGAGTACGAGCGTGACGGCGAGCCCGAGCAGCGACAGCGCCGCGACCGGGCTCCGGAGGACGTTGCCGAGCGTCACGAGCGTCGCGTCGTCGGCGACGACGACCTGCATCTCCTGGAGGCCGAGAAACAGCAGGAAGACGCCGATACCGGCGCCGACGGCGAACTTCACCGGCTCGGGGAACAGCCGGATGACGTACTCGCGGGCGCCGACGGCCGTCAGGGCGATGAAGATGACGCCCTCGACGAAGACGGCCGCGAGCGCCACCTGCCACGGCACCCCGAGCCCGAGGACGACAGTGAACGCGAAGAAGGCGTTCAGCCCGAGGCCGGGCGCCAGCCCGAACGGCCGGTTGGCGTACAGCGCCATCACGAGGATGGCGACCACCGACGCCAGGATGGTGACGACGGTGAGCATCTCGACGACCTGGAAGAAGCCGTACGTCTCGCCGGCGATCTCCGTCGTCGGTACCTGGCCGTCCTCGGGAAAGCCACCGACGATGGCCGGTGCCAGGATGCTCGGGTTGACGACGATGATGTACGCCATCGCCAGGAACGTCGTCGCGCCGGCCGTCGTCTCCGTTCCGAGGTCGGTGTCGTGCTCGTCGAAGGCGAAGAAGTCGGCGAGCGAGTCGGCAACACCCATCGTGTACTCGGCGAGCGAGTCGGCAACACCCATCGTGTACCCTCACACCACGTGACGGCGACTTAGTACTTGTCGTCGCTCATCAGGTAGTATTCGGATAAGCACCGACCGACGAACCAGTTTCTGCCGGTCGGTCATCTGACTCCTGGCGGACTGAAAGGGCGAGGCGCTCTCGACAAACCCCGGCGACGCAAGCACTGCAGGGCGCAACGCGCCCGAAGCGCGCAGCGAGCCGCGGGAGTCGAGAGCGCCGAGGGCTTTCTGCACCTTTATGCTGCTTACGAGTTCTTGTTCGAATGGTACCACTCGTCACTCCCGACGGACGAGCGCGCCGACCGGCGCGTCGGCGTGCTCGCGGGCGCGTTCGATGCCCTCGTCGCCGACGGCGATGAGCGCGAAGACGCCGGTCACGGCCGCGTCGGCCGACCGCGCGAGGTCCGTCAGTAGCGCCTGCGTCTCGCCGGACCGGACGAGGTCGTCGACGACCAGCACCGATTCGCCGGCGCCGACGGCATCGGCCGGCAGGTGGTAGCCGATCTCGATGCCGGAGGACAGTCGCTTGCGGGCCTCGATGAACTCCTCGACGGCCGTCTCACGTGACTTCTTGCCGTAGACGCAGCGCGCCCCGAAGTACTCCGCCATGGCGGCCGCCAGCGTGATGCCGTCGGTCGCTGCCGTCAGCACCGCGTCCGGCGGCTCGACGCCCAGCTGCTCGGCGGCGACCGGCGGCACCAGCGACAGCAGCGCCCGGTCGAACACCACCCGCGAGTTGTCGACGTACCCCTCCTCGTCGACGGCGATGCGGGCGTTCAGCTCCGTTTCCAGCAGGTCGGCGCCGACCTCCCCGACGACCGCCCTGGCGCGAGACTCGCTCGGCAGGACGTGTCCGTTGACGTACCGGTTGAGGTCGCCGGCCGGCAGCCCCGTCTCCGCGGCCAGCTCCTCGTAGGTGCGCGTCCGTTTCAGCGCCCGCAGCACGTCGACGGCGCGCAGCTGGAGGGCGGCCTTCTCCGAACGATTCACGTGTTACCCCGGATCCC
Organism: Halobacteriales archaeon QS_8_69_73; assembly: GCA_003022945.1. Classification (GTDB taxonomy): domain Archaea; phylum Halobacteriota; class Halobacteria; order Halobacteriales; family Haloarculaceae; genus Natronomonas. Next base: position 96,909 of record PXRZ01000008.1, read on the forward strand.
ACACGTTGATGAACACTTCGATACGCAAAGACGGGTCGATGGACACGAGCGTGGATAGTCCCCGCGGCTCACACCCGGTCGTCCAGCAGTTCGGAGGCCGTCACCAGTGACTCGAGGGCGACGTCGTGGTCGGCTAGCAGCTCGCGGGCGCCCTCCTCGCGGTCGACGACAACGAGCACGCGGTCGACGACGGCGCCGGCCTCCCGCAGCGCCTCGACGGCGTCGAGGGCGCTTCGACCCGTGGTAGCGATGTCCTCGAGGACGACTACTTCATCGCCGTCCTCGAGGTCGCCCTCGATGCGGTTGCCCGTGCCGTACTCCTTGGCCTGCTTGCGGACGATGACGTACGGGCGGCCGGTTTCGACGGCGGTCGCGGCGACGAGCGGGACGGCCCCGAGGGCGACGCCGGCCAGCCGCGGGACGTCGCCGAGGCGGTCGCCGAAGGCCGCTGCGACCCGCTCCAGACAATCCGGGTTCGTCTCGAAGACGTACTTGTCGACGTAGTACTCGGAGGTGCCGCCGTGGGAGAGTTCGAACTCGCCGAACCGGACGGCTTCGGCGTCCCGCAGCGCGTCGATGAGTTCCTGATCGGCCATGTCGGCCGCTGGCGGCCGTCGGTGAAAAGCGGCGCGGAACGTCGGTCAGCGGTCCTCCAGCGGCGGCACCGAGCGGTCCGTCGGGCCGACGTACCGCGAGCGGGGCCGGATGAGCCGGTTGCCGGTGTACTGCTCGAGGACGTGGGCGACCCAGCCGCCGGCCCGGCTCATCGCGAAGATGGGCGTGTAGATGTCGACCGGGATGTCCATCTGGTAGTATGTCGACGCCGAGTAGAAGTCCACGTTCGGCGCCAGGCCCTTCTCCTCGACGAGGAACTTCTCGATGGTCGTCGAGTAATCGTACCACCTCATCTCGCCGGCCTCGCCGAGGGTCTTCGACCGCTCGCCGAGGATCTTCGCGCGGGGGTCCTTGACGTCGTAAACGCGGTGGCCGAAGCCCGGCACCCGCCGACTCTCCGCAAGGGCATCTTTGACCCACTCGCGGGCGTCCTTCTCGGAGTCGTCGACCTCCTTCAGCATCTCTATGACATCCTGGTTGGCGCCGCCGTGGAGGCTGCCGGAGAGGGTGCCGATCGCCGCGGTGACCGCCGAGTGGAGGTCCGCGAGCGTCGAGGCGGTGACCGTCGCGGAGAACGTCGAGGCGTTGAGCCCGTGGTCGGCGTGCAGCACCAGCGCGGTGTCGAACGTCTCCGCCAGCACGTCGTCGGGCACCTCGCCGTTGAGCATATAGAGGAAGTTGGCGGCGTGGTCGAGGTCCGACCGGGGGGCGACGGGATCGTCGCCGTTCTGGATGCGGGTGAACGCCGCCAGTGCGGTCGGCATTTTGGCGGTGATGCGGCGGCCCTTCCGGACGTTGGCGGCCTCGTCGTCGGCGTCGGCGCCGGCGTCGGGGTCGTACGCCGACAGCGTCGAGACGACGCTCCGGAGGGCGGCCATCGGCTCCTCGTCGGCCTTCGCGAGGTCCCGGACGACCCGGTGGACGCAGTCGTCGAGTCGTCGCTCGTCGGCCATCGCCGACTCGAAGGCCTCCAGTTCCCTCGCGTCCGGCAGCTCGCCGTGCCACAGCAGGTAGAGGACCTCCTCGAACGACGCGTTCCTGGCGAGGTCGTCGATGTCGTAGCCCCGGTAGCACAGCCGTCCTTCGTCGCCGTCGATGTAGCTGAGCGACGATTCGGCGACGAGGACACCCTCAAGGCTCTTTTTGAGCTCGTCTGCCATACCTTGGGGATTCCGCTGCACGAAAGAAAAGGGTTACCGTTCGACCGACAGATTCTCCGAGCCGACCGTAACGGCGACGGCGGCGCCGGCGGCGCCGACGACGCCCAGCAGGACCGGCAGGTACAATGCGGTCGACCGCACGACCGCGGGGTCGGCCGAGGCCGACGCCACGACCGGGAGAACGCCGACGGCAGCGACGACGCCGGCGGCGAAGCCGTGCGGCGGCGCCGCCCCCCGGATACCGAGCGCCGCGCCGACGAGGAGACCGCCGCCGAGGACGACCGCGGCGTAGGCCGGCCCGACGGCGCCGGCGTCGAGGCCGACGACGGCGGCGACGAGGGCGTCCGGTCGGCCCAGACAGGGTCCGCCGGAGGCGCAGCCGACGGCCGGCGCCGCAAGGAGTACAGTGTAGGCGACCGCGCCCGCGGCGGCCGCCCCGGGTCGCCACTCATGGGACAGCGACAGCGCGACGGCGAGGCGGGTTCCGGCGCCGCCGACGGTGAGGGCGACGAAGCCGCCGGTGACGAGCGCGACCAGCAGGCGGAACCCCTCGGCGGGGCGGTCGACGGCCAGCGCCGCCGCGACGGGGACGGACACCCATCCCAGCAGGCCGGCGACGACCGCGAGCGTCGCCGGCGAGCGCCGGCCGGGGTCGAGGCCGTTCACCGACAGCGTCCGGCGGTAGGCCGCCCGGGCGACCAGGACCGTCGTGACCAGCCCGGCGACGGCGCTGGCGAGCACGAACGACAGTCCCGCCCAGTAGAGCAGCGACTCGTCGGTACCGGGCAGGTAGGCGAAGACGATGAAGACGACGGCGGCGACGACGGCGCCGGCGACGAGCCCGTTGCGGGCGTGGCGGCGTACCTCCAACTCCTCGGCGAGGGCGGCCACACCCGGGCGGTCGGGGGTGTCGGCGGTGTCGGCGGACACGCCCGGCGGTACGGTCGGGCGGTACAAAGCCCTACAGGTATCGAACAGACGGAAAACCCGATGGGTATCAGTAGGCCTAAGACTCCCGGAAGCCGAGTCAGCACAATGACCACCCTCGGTTCGGCGAGCGCGGCCCCGGGCGAGATGGATACGGGGCGGCTGCCGGTCGGTGAGGCCAGAGACGGCTCCGAGGTCGGCCTGCGGCGACGAGCTCAACGGCCTCGGCGTGGTCCGGCGGCTCGTCCCGCAGTTGGACCCGGCGGAGCTGGCCGGCGAGCTGCTGGTCGTCGGCATCGTCAACCACTACGGCTTCCGGGTGGCCGAACACCGCAACCCCATCGACGACACCAAGCTCAACCGCGCCTACCCCGGCGACGAGACAGGCACCGCCTCCGAGCGCATCGCCGCCGCCACATTCGAGGCCGCGAGCCACGCCGATCTCGTGCTCGACCTCCACCAGGGGTCGACTTCCTGTATGATCGACGAGACGCGCGTGCGCTGTGGGCCCCGCCACCGGCTCCACCGCGACTGTCTGGAGCTGGCGAAGGCGTTCGGCTGCGGCCACATCCTCGACCAGAAGGGCCCCGACGGCCAGCTGGCCCGGGCCGCACCGGACGAGGGCGTCCCCACCATCGACCCCGAGCTCGGCGGGTCGGTCGGCTGGGACGAGGCCTCGATACGGACGGGACTGAAGGGCGTGTTCAACGTCCTCTACCGGTACGGGTTCCTCGACGACGATATCGAGCTGCGACCGCAGACCCGCGCAACCGGCTTCGAGCAGTACGGCTCCCCGGCCGGTGGGCTCGTCTCCTACGCGGCCGAACTCGGCGAGGAGGTGGGCCGCGGCGACACGCTGTTCGAGGTGACCGACCCGTTCGGGACGGTCAAATCTGAGGTGACCGCCGACTCCGACGGCGTCTTCTGGCGGCACCGCCGACTCCCGCACGTCGCCACCGGCGAGTACGTCTGCTCGCTCGGAACGGACGTCGACTCCTTCTGAACCGCCTCGTCCGGGCGGTGCCGGCCGCGACCCATTGTTTATAAACGAAGGCGCGACGAAACGGCCCGTGACCTGAGCGACGCCGGCGGCCGGCCAAAGCCGGAGCGTGGGGCATCGCCGCCGGTATTGGCCCCGCCTGCTCGCCACACCGAAATCGACAGGGCGCCGTCCGCCCAACCTCGGGCATGGACCTCCGTTGTCCGGACTGCGGCCGCGAGTACGCCGACCGCTGGCGGTGCGAGTGCGGCGCGCCGCTGCGGTTCGCCGAGCGACCGCTGCCGGCGGCCGACGCACCCGACGGCGCCGATCTCGACCCTCGGGAGGGGTTGTGGACCTTCGCGCCGTTCCTCCCCGTCGAGCCGCACGTGACGCTGGGGGCCGGCTACACACCGCTGGTCGACGCCCCCGATTTCGGCGCCGCCGTCAAGCTGGATTACGTCCTCCCGACGGGGTCGTTCAAGGACCGCGGCGCGGCGACGACGCTGTCGCGGGCTGTCGCTGTCGGCGCCGACCGCGTTCTGGAGGACTCCTCGGGCAACGCCGGCGCCGCCGTCGCCACGTACGCCGCCCGCGCCGGGCTTCCGGCGGAGATCTACGTCCCGGCCGACGTCAAGGCCTCGAAGCTGCGGGCCATCCGCCGGGTCGGCGCCGAGGTCGTCCGGGTCGACGGCGACCGCGGCGACGTCACCGATGCCTGCGTCGACGCCGTCGAGGCCGGCGAGGGGTGGTACGCCAGCCACGCCTGGAACCCCGCCTTCGTCGCCGGTACCGCGACGATGGCCTACGAGATCGCCCACCAGCGGGACTGGTCGGTGCCGGACGCCGTGGTGCTGCCGGTGGGCCACGGGACGATGCTCCTCGGCGCCTACCGGGGGTTCCGGGCGCTGCGGGCGGCCGGCTGGACCGACCGCGTCCCGCGGCTACTGGGCGCGCAGGCAGCCGGCTACGCGCCGCTCGTCGCGGAGCTACACGGCGAGGCGGCCGCCGCCGGCGACAACGACGCCGCCGACGGCATTCGAATCCGGGAGCCAGTCCAACAGCAGGCCATCCTGGCGGCCGTCGAGGCCACCGACGGCGACGTCGTCGCCGTCTCGGAGCCGGCCGTCGAAGCGGCGCTCGACCGGCTCCACCGGGCGGGGTTCTACACCGAGCCGACCTGTGCGGTGGCGCCGGCGGCGCTCGAAGTCTACCGCGACCGGGGCGTCGTCGACGACGGCGACGACGTCATTCTCGCGCTGTCGGGCAGCGGGCTGAAGGGGTGACGCCGCCGCGGCGGCGCGAGGGTCACCGTTCGGGATGTGTCGGGGCGTCGAAGCCGCCGCGGACGAGCGGTCGGGCGACGTGGCGTCTGGCCCGCGGCGGAACCTCGTACCAGCCGACGGTCAGCTCGCGGTCGAGCGGCCGCTCGATGCGACCGTCGGCGCTCGTCCCGCAGTCCCGACACCGATAGCCCTGGCCGCGGCCGGCCGATTCCATAGTTCGCCCGCAGTCGGGGCAGGTCGGGGTCGCCGACTCGGTCTCCCGGCGGTCCCGGAGGGCGAACTTCTCGAGCTTCAGGGTACCGGAGGCCACCTCCCCGCAGACGGTGAGGTCGTCGCCGACGCGGAGCCGCCGCACCCGGTCGCGGAACCGCCCGGTCGGCTCGAAGGCGACGCAGGGCAGTTCCGCGTCGCCGTCGGCGACCGCGAGGAAGACGTGACCGCCGCGGCGGGTCTCCGGGGCTGTCGAGACGGTCCCGTCGAGCCGGTAGGAGCGGCCGTCTCTCGCGCCCGCGACCGTCCCCGGGCGGAGATGGGCGTCGGTGCCCTGGTTCGTGCGAAAACACCGGGCCCGGGCGACCGGCTCGGCGTCGATGTCGGCGGCAACTGCCCGGCAGGCCGCCGCGTCGTCACCCCGAATCCCGTACAGCACCGGCCCGGGTGTGTGCGGGACGCAGACCACCTCACCGGCCTCTCGGTCGACGGTGTCCCAGACGGTCGGATAGCGGGCGTCGGCGGCGTCGAAGACCGTCCCGGCGTCGACGTCGCGGTCGGTGCCCCACCGCTCGGGGCGGCGGTAGGCGATGTGCTCGGCGGTCCACTCGTCGAAGGCGGCCCGGGCGCCGACGGCCGCCAGCGCGCCGACGACGCCGCGACCGTTCCCCCAGGTCTCGGCGCGGTAGCCGGCCGTCTCGAGTAGGCGGCGGGCGTCCGCGCGGGCGTGAATGTCGGTGACGGCTCGGCGGGCGAACGTCGCGACCGCCGCCGGAACGTCGCCGGGAGCGCCGTCGGCCACGATGACGCCGGGGTTGGTGCGGTCGTCGGCCGTCTCGGCGGCCGCGTCGACGACGTCGGCTGCGACGTCGACGGCGGTCGACGGCGCGGCGTCGGTGTGGACCGCGAGCGCCGCGTTGCCGCGGGTCTTGTGCTCGACGGCCGGGTTGCAGCGGACCAGCAGCACGCGCTCGACGGTCGCGCCCGCCTCGGTGAGCCGGCGGGCGACCGTGTCGGCGACGTACGTCGTGCACATTCCCCGGCTTCGGGAGTCGGTGTCGTCGAGCCCGATGACGGTCACGGCCGGCGGCTACGGGCTGCCGCGACAACGGCGTTTCGGTCCGCCGCTGTCCGGGGACAACCGCGGGAACGCACCGGTATGTGCGTGGGAAACACATTTAACCCGGGGACCTGGTAAGTACCCCTATGACCCGGTCCGCACTGGTCGGTAACGTCACCTCGATGCTCGAGGACGCGGGATTCACGGTGAGTGACCGGTGTGCGATCCGCCCGAAGAGCTTCGACATCGCGGCCCGTCGGAGGAAGGACGTGGTGCTGCTTAAGGTGCTCGCGAACATCGACGCCTTCGACGGCCAGACCGGCGCGGAGATGCGCCGTCTCGGGGAATACCTCGAGGCGACGCCGATGGTCATCGGCCTCCGGACCAGAAACGAGGACCTCAAGCCGGGCGTCGTCTACTTCAGACACGGCGTGCCAGTGTTGTCGCCGGATAGCGCAATGGACCTCTTCGTCGAGGAGGTGCCGCCGCTCATCTACGCCGCTCCCGGGGGGCTGTACGTCAACATCGACGGTGGGCTGCTGTCGGACGTCCGCTCCGACCGAGAGTGGTCGCTCGGTCGGCTGGCCAGCGAGCTGGGCGTCTCTCGACGCACCGTCTCCAAGTACGAAGACGGCATGAGCGCCAGCGTCGACGTCGCCGCCGAGCTGGAGGAGATCTTCGACCGGCCGCTGGCCAGCCCGGTCAGCGTCCTCGACGGCGCCGAGGAGGTCCGCGACGGCGTCGACGACCCCGACGAGCCCGACGCCGACCCCAACGACGCCCACCTGATAACGGTGCTGACGCGGGTCGGGTTCGACGTCCACCCGACCGTCCGCGCGCCGTTCAAGGCCGTCAGCGAGGACGAGGAGGGCGACCGGAAGGTGCTCACCGGCCACTCGGAGTTCAACCGCACCGCCGAGAAACGCGCCCGAATCATGTCCTCCGTCGGTCACGTCACCCGCACCCGGTCGGTGTACGTCGTCGAGCGGGCCCGCCAGGAGTCCGTCGAGGGCACCGCCCTCATCGAGCGCGAGGAGATGGAGGACATCGACGACGCCGAGGAACTCGGCGACCTCATCCGCGAACGGGCCGCCCGGGCCTGACCGCAACTCGTTCTCCGGCACCCGGCCGGCGGTCGTGTCGTCGATCGTCCTCGGCGGGCCGGCCGGAGCGAGAGGCGCCGAGGCGTCCGGTCGTGGCACCTCGCCAGTCGAATCGATCCTGGAAGTACAGCGCGACATCGACCGGCGCCAGCGACACTCCGTGATTTCGGTGCAACTCGGTGTGCCGTAAAGTACCGGCATTCCACTACCGTCGGAGGGTGCGCTCACGATCACCCCGGCGACACGGCCGAAGATGATAATTTTTAATATTTCATGCGGCCTGCATTGTTACATGAGCGTGGTCAGCGTCTCGATGCCGGAGGAGTTGCTCGATCGAATCGACCAGTTCGCGGACGACCACGGCTACACTGGTCGCAGTGAAGTACTTCGCGAGGCGAGTCGAAACCTCCTCGGCGAGTTCGACGACAAGAAACTCGAAGATCGAGACTTGATGGGCGTCGTCACGGTCCTCTTCGACTACGAGACGACGAGCGTCGAGGAAAAGATGATGCACCTCCGTCACGAGCACGAGGACATCGTCGCTTCGAACTTCCACAGTCACGTCGGCGGGCGCCACTGCATGGAACTGTTCGTGCTGGAAGGGTCGCTCGAAGAGATATCGACGTTCGTCGGGAAGATCCGAGCGACGAAGGACACGCTCACGATCGACTACTCCGTGCTGCCGATGGATGACTTCGGCCCGCTCGCCGATATAGACTGATTTTTTCCTCCCGCTACACTCGTCTCGGTTTCAGCAGCATCTACGTTCTTGAATCCTTTCGAGTATTAATTCTACCTGTCCGAATCGCAGGTATTATTAGAATTGTACCTACAGTTAGCAATACTGATGGGTCACACCTCACGCCGAAGGCTGCTCCTGACGGGGGCGACCACGGTTACTGCGGCGGGACTCACTGGCTGTCTCGGTCGGGGAGGCGCATCATTCGATTCCGTTACGGTTGCGTACGTCCCGATCTATCCCAACATGCAACACTACGTGATGGAACGAGAGGGCTACTACGAGGATATTCCAGTAGATGTCACGATAGAGCGGTTCAGCTCCGGGCCCAACGTCGTCAAGGCGTTTGCCAGCGGGGACGTCGACGTTACGTTCTTTGGGATCACTCCTGCGATGGTCCTCGTCGACAAGGGCACCGACGCCGGCGTGCTCGCGGCGAATTCGAGAAATGGATTCAAACTCGTGGGAACAACCGAACTCGCTGATCTCTACGAGCAGGAAGGGGCGGCCACGTTCGGCCGCTTTGAGGAAGAACAGGGTCGTAAGGTCCGATTCGGCGCCCCACCAGACGGGAGCGTCCCCGACGTCGTCCTCCGATACTGGATCCAGGAGGACCTCGACGTCGGCGAGATGGAGTCCGTCATCGACAAGTCGAACGTCCCACCGGCGAAGGCGGTCCAGACGATCCAGTCGGGCGACATCGACGCGACGATGATCCAAGAGCCGTTCGCGACGATCATCGGTCGGGACGACGACTTCGGCGAACTCGCCTGGTCCGGGAACGTGCTGGAAAACCACCCGGTCACGGTGCTGTTCGCGAACCAGCAGGTGCTCAACGACAGCGATGTCGCCCGGTCGCTGGTCGAACAGCACGTAGCGGCGACCGGATTCACGGGGGACTCGCCGGACGCCGCTGCCGCTCACGCCGCCTCGGTGATCGGCTCCGGCGTGGACGAAGACCTCGCGACGGCGGCCATGGACTCACGGGCGTCGGATTTCTTCTCGGATCCGCACGCGATCACCGATCAGGCCGCGACGATGGGTGAGTTCGTCGCCAACCTCGGGAACATCGAAGAGCCGATCGCGACCGCGGACCTGTTCGCGTTCGATCCGTACGACGCCATTCAAGAATGAGTACGCGTACCGACACCGGTTCCAACGCGGTGGTCGCCGGCAGCTTCGAGGGCGACCTACGGCGGTATCTGTGTGGCCTAGGGGGGCTCCTCGCGTTTCTCCTCGTCTGGTGGGTCGGTGCGATGGCGACCCGGCCGTCGTATCTGGTGCCAGGACCGCTCGATTCCATACGCGCGTTTATCGATCTGTTCGCGACCTCGACGGCGATCGTGGTCCCCGTCTGGGGGTCGAGGCTAATACTGCCGACCGGCTTCGCACACCTCGCACAGACGCTGTTCCACTACATTCCGGGCCTCCTTCTCGGTGCGAGCTGTGGAATCAGTCTCGGGCTGGCGATGGGCTGGAACGGTGCGCTCGACGACTGGCTGCGGCCACTCGTCCGGGGGCTCCGGCCGATCCCGCCGCTCGCGTGGATCGTCTTCGCCATCGTCTGGTTCGGCATCTACCACACCGGTGCGGCCTTCATCGTCTTCGTCGGCGCGTTCTGGATCAACTTTTACGGCGCGTATGGGGGTATCGAAGGTGTCTCGAGCGACCTGACCGATGCGGCGTCGACGCTCGGCGTGGAGCGCGACCTCTCGATGCTGAAGCTCGTCGCACTCCCGAGCGCCGCCCCCCAGGTATCGACCGGGTTCCGGACGAGCATCGGCCGGTGCTGGATGATCGTCGTCGGCGCCGAGCTGTTCGGCGCACCCGGCGTCGGCTACGAGATCATCAACGCCTCGAACAACCTCGCGATGGCGACCAGCGTCGCGTACATGTTTCTGATCAGCCTGGCGTTTCTCTGTATGGACGTCGGGTTCCGGCTGCTCGAACGGAGGGTCCTCGCGTGGCGCTGAGGTCGGACCAGTCCACCACTCGGGACTCACGCGAGAAGATCACTATCCGGAACGTCAGCCGGTCCTACGGGTCGACGCGAGCGCTCGCGGACGTCTCCGCTTCGGTTGCGGCGGGCGAGTTCTGCTGTATCGTCGGCCCGTCCGGATGCGGAAAGACCACCCTGTTGCGGGCGATCGCCGGGCTCGACGACCCGGATGGTGGGTCGATACTGGTCGATGGGGACCCGATCGCTGGTCCTGGACTGGACAGGGGAATGGTGTTTCAGGAGTACGCGCTGTTCCCCTGGCGAACCGTCCGCGGGAACGTCCGATTCGGCCTCGACCGGCCCGCCTGTGACTGCCCCGACTGTGGAGCACGGGTCCGTGAGTTGGTCGACCTCGTCGGCCTCGACGGCTTCGAGGACGCGTATCCGAAGGAGCTGTCCGGCGGCATGAAACAGCGCGTCGGTATCGCTCGCGCGCTCGCCCCCGATCCGGAGATCCTCCTGATGGACGAACCGTTCGGGAGTGTCGACGCTCGGACTCGCGACCGCCTGCACGCTGAACTACTCGATATCTGGTCGCAGACCGGACAGACCGTCGTGTTCGTCACGCACGACATCGACGAGGCAGTGACCCTCGCCGACCGCGTGATCGTCATGGACGCCGACCCGGGAACCGTGCAGTTGACGTTGTCTATCGACCTGGGACGCCCACGTGAACGGACATCTCGTGACTTCGTGGACTACGTCGCGCGAATCAGGGACGAGCTCGGAAGCCCGGTCGACGATGTCTGATACTCTCGCTTTCGAGGGTGTCGTACGACGGTTCACATGGCTTGTTTCCTTGCTCTTGATATCGCTCAGTAGCAAGGACTCACGGCCCACTCGAGCCGCTCGTGAATCACAGCCAGTCAGTGGTGATATACGTCACTGTATCCATCGCCTCTCGGTTGGGAAACGCTTCGATGACGCGCTGGATGATGTGGTAAAGTTCGTGTGGGGGAAGTGACTGGTCGGGGACGTAGAACACGCCACTATATGATTCGGCCGGCATCTGGACGAAATCGTCGTCGCTGGTGACGATGAGACGGCCTTCTCCGGCGGCGTACAGGCGGATCGTGGTGTCGTCGATGCCTTCGCCCAATTCGTCCACGTCGGCGACACGCCGTACATCGTGGCCTGCTTTGTCGAGTTTGTCGGCCAGCGGAGCCGCGATGTTCTCGTCGAGCAGAAACGACACCTGCACGGCTACGATTCCGGCAGATCGTCGGGGCCGGTGATGACTTCCGGGTCCTCTTCTGCGGCTTCACGAAGTTCCTGACGACGTTCTTCGGCTGCCCGCATCTCTTCGGGATGGTCGTGATAGTACGCCAGTGCGTGGTAGACGTCCGAAGCGGTGAGGTCAAAGCGGTCCGCGACCGTCCGCGCGTCGAGGCCGCGCTCTTCGACGAGTACGTGGACGTGGCTCACGGTGATTCGGCGGTCCCGAACGTGGGGCTCGTCGTGAATCTCCGACTCGTCACCCGAGACGACGGTGTTCATCTATCTCGGCATAGTATAAACTACCATCGCAGTGGTCTTCAGTCTTTGCCGGTACAGGTAGTCAGCCCGGGTGCTTTGGTAGAGTACGGACGAACCGGCTTTTCCCTTGTAGTCGCTCCGTGGACTGCTCGGCGAAACCTCGTCCGTGCCAAACGGCCGGTTACTCGGCGGCGAGCGGCCGAAGACCGCGAACCGCCGGGATTTTCTGATGCAGATTTTTCCGAGGAGCGGTGCGGCTGTACAGCGATGGACTCAGGAGGTCACGTTACCGGTCCGCTCCGACGTGGTTCACGAGCGGAGACGAGGATTTTCCGCTTCCGGACGATCCGCCGGAGTCAAAAGACGACGACGGTGTAGATCACGTATTACGGACGACCGTTCCGTCGGTGACTCTTACTGCTACCGACGGGACGGCAGTCGATCTCTCGGAGCGACCCGGCCGAATCGTCGCGTACTGTCACCCGAATATCGGACGGTCGGACGGATATGTAATACTGGACGGTTGGAACGCGGTTCGGGGGCGAGGGGCTGCACATCGGATTCGTGTATAACTTTCGGGACCACTGTCAAGACCCCCAAGAGCGTGGTGTAGGCGAGGTGCACGGTCTCTCGGTGCGTACGACGACGCCCTGCGATTTATCGGGACCGTTCGAGGAGCAGACGAATCAGTCTCGGTCGAAACACGGCCGTACCCGTCGGTATCGTGAACGCATAGATCAGCGGGCAACAGGTCCGAAAGCACTTGCGTCGATGGAAGTGAACATTCTCTTCTATTAAGCCACGGCGGCATCCCGCGTCATGATTGTTATCTGCTTTGTACTGGTACAGCAAATTTATTATAGTTGCTACTAAAATTGGCAAATCAGAGATGGCACACATTCACCTCGGAGAAGGCTCATTTCCGTTATGGGCGCTGGTGCTCTGGACGCTGCTCGGCGTCGGGCTGATCGGTGCCGTCGTCTACCGGGTCCGGAAAGGCGGTATCGAGACGCACCAGATCGCGCTCGCCGGCATCGGCGCGGCCGCGAGTTTCGCGATCTTCCAGTTGAACATCCCCGTCTGGGGTGGCATCCACATGAACCTCACCGGCCTCGTGGGGATTCTCGCGGGGCCGCTGCTCGGGGCGCTCATCGCGTTGGTCGTGAACATCTTTTCGGCGGCACTCGGCCACGGTGCGGTCGGGCTGCTCGGAGCGAACACGCTCGTCAACGCGAGCGAAGCTATCGTCGCCTACTACGCGTTCAAGACGCTGATGGGGATGGACTGGGACGTCTTCCCCGCCGGCGCCAGCGCGGCGACGCTCGGCCTCTCGGCAGGGGCCTTCCTGATGGGTGCGATCATCGTCATCAGCGGCG
>PXRZ01000009.1:0-6533 GCA_003022945.1 Halobacteriales archaeon QS_8_69_73
TCGGCGTGGGAGACGCCGACCGGGTCGTCGGTGCCGTAGTTGCACGCCTCCGAGGCCACCGGCCACCCGTAGTCGCCGCCGGCCTCGAGGACGTTCACCTCGTCGCCGTCCTCCTCGCCGTGTTCGTGCTCCCACAGTGCCCCCGTCTCCGGGTGGACGGCCAGCCCCTGCGGGTTCCGGTGGCCGTAGGTGAAGATGCTGTCCCGGACCCCCGGTTCGTCGACGAACGGATTGTCCTCGGGCGCCGACCCGTCGGGTGCGAGCCGCAGCACCGTCCCCAGCTCGTTCGAGCGGTCGCGGGCGACGTGGCCCGGCCCGAAGTCTTTGAACTGCCGGTCGCCCGCGGTCACGTAGAGGCGGTCGTCGGGGCCGACGACGACCCGGGAGCCGTAGTGGGCGTCCGAGTCGACGAACGGCTCGGCGACGTGCAGCCGCTCGAAGCCGGTCAGCCGGCCGGCCGCGGCGTCGAGCCGACCCCGTCCGAGGTGCGTCGCCGACCGCCCGGCGTCGTCGGCCGCCGCGTAGGTCAGGTACACCTCCGGCTCCGGCTCCGAGTCGCCGCGGACCGCCACGTCGAGCAGCCCGCCCTGTCCCGCGGCGTACACCTCGGGCGCCCCCGCGACGGTCCGGGCATCGCTGGCCTCGGGGTCGACGAGCCGCAGCCGACCGGGCCGTTCGGTGACCAGCAGCCGCCCGTCGCGGAGGACGGCGATTCCCCACGGACGCTTGAGGCCGTCGACGACCGTCTCGACGGCGAACCGCTCGCCGCCGCTCTCGCCGTCCGTCGCCGGCTCGTCCGTCCCCGTCTCGTCCGGCGCGCCGCCGGCACAACCCGCCAGCCCGGCCGCACCGGCGGCGACCGCCAGGTATGTTCGTCTTCGCATGTGACTCTCAGCGAGCGTTCGGTTCCCGGGCGCTTATGCCCCGGCCTTCCGACCGGTCCTAACGGCGATCGGCGCCCCGACCACATTTGTATCTGCCCGGAGAATCCCCAATGGTGTTCAGATAAGGATTCGGGGTTCAGAAAGCCCTCGGCGCTCTCGACGCCCGCGACTCGCTGTCGTCCGAAAATCGAAGCTTTTCGTGATCACGGAAGATCGAAGATCTTCCGAACGACGCGCTTCGGCCGCGGTGCGGCCTGCAATGTCCTCGCGCGGCGACGCCGCGCGAGCGGCCCGAGGGACCTCCGGTCCCTCGCTGTCGTCGGCGCACGGCGCCGACTGCCTGAGGGATCTTTGATCCCTCTCTGCCTGCGTCGTCGGGGGTCGTCGAGAGCGCCTCGCCCTTTCAGTCCGCCAGGATTCGGTTAGTTCACCGGCAGAAACGGACGGGCTCACCGATGCTTATCTGAACACCGCCGAATCCCTACTCATGTCGAATGACCCCGCGACGCTCGGGTGGCTGACGCTCGACGAGGACGAGGAACTGCTGTGGTCGAGCCGACCGCACAGGTACAGCCTCGTTCCGGCCCTGGCGGTCGGGATTCCGCTGTCGGTCGTCCTCATCGGGCTCCCCATCATCGCCGGAGCGTACCTCACCTACACGAACACCAGCTACGTCGTCACCAGCGCGGGCCTCTACAAGAAGACGGGCGTCCTCTCGCGCGACGTCCAGAAGATCGGCTTCGACAAGGTCCAGAACACCTCCTACAGCCAGAGCGCCGTCGGCTCGTACTTCGGTTACGGCAACGTCGACATCTCGACGGCCGGCAGCGGTGGAACCGAGATGCGGTTCCGGTCGGTTTCCGAGCCCGCGGAGGTCCAGCAACGGGTCAACCGGCAGGTCAAGGACGCCGAACCGGGCGACGATGGGAAGGCCGACGTCCTCGACGAGGTCCTCGAGGAGCTGCGTGCCATCCGCGCGGAACTGGAAGCGAACGGATGACCGACGAGTGGCTCCGGCTCGAGGCCGGCGAAGCCGTCCGGTGGGAGGCCCGCCCTCGGCTCATGCGGGCTGCTCCGGGCGTGCTCGCCGGGCTCGCGGTCGCCGTCGTCGCGGTCGCGGGCAGGGTCGCCGTCGACCCGCTCGCCCTCGGGCTCCTGCTCGCGGCGCCGCTTCCGGCGGGCTACGCGTACCTCCGGGTCGTCAACACGCGGTACGCCGTCACCGATCGGGCGCTGTACCGGAAGCAGGGAGTCGTCGGCATCGACCAGCGGACGGTCGAACTGGGCCGCGTCCAGAACACCCGCGCGACGCAGGACGTCACCGGAACGCTGTTCGGCCACGGAACCGTCGAAATCGAGGTTGCCGGCGGTCGCGAGCTCCGGTTCGTCGACATCTACGACCCGAACGACGTCCGCCGGCGGATAGAGCGGCTGGGTGGCGGTACGTCGGCCGTCCCCGGAACCATCGATCAGTGGCGGGCCGTCCGCGACGAGTTACGCGCCATCCGCCGGTCGCTCGAGCGTCAGCTGAAGTAGGCGTCGTAGTCGACGGTGACGTTCGACGTCGCTCCGGGGACGGCCGCCGCGACGGCGTCGGCGGCTCGCGCAACCGGCGAGGGGTCGGGCCGGGCGAAGGCGTCGTCGGTCGACCACGCGAACCGCACCTCCCAGTCGGCGCCGACGAGAACCGCCGCCCGCCCGGGGACGCCGTAGTGACCCTCCCACTCCTCGCGCCGGACGTCGTAGTGGTCGGCGGCGCCCCCGCCGTCGCCGAGCAGCGCCATCGGCAGGTCGTACCGGTCGGCGTAGGCCGCCGCGGCGTAGATGCTGTCCGCCGTCACCGCCCATACCTGCAGGCCGTCGCCGTGCCAGCCGGCGTCGCCCATCGCGGCCAACTCGGCGGTGGCCGTCGGCAGGAAGGTCGCGGGCGCGAACCACAGCAGCACGGCGTCGCCGCCCTCGACGGCCCGGTGGAGGTCGTACACGGCCGGCTCGCCGCCCTCGACGCCCGGCAGTGAGAAATCCGGCGCCGTCCGTCCCTGGCGTATCATGCCGGCCCTTCCGGCGCGGTAGGCTTGTGTCTGCCGCCGGACGGGAACGCCGCGAGATTCCTGTCGGTCGTCGGGGCCGCTACTGAGAGCGAATCGCGTGACGACGGGCACCAAAAGGTTATTGTACCCCCGATTCTGGGTGCCGATATGTCTCGTCGGGAAGGAGATTTCGGGGAAAGCGACGAGGCGGAACGCGGGGGCGTGGACGTCGACTTGGCGGACCCGGTCCGAGCGCTGGTCGTCGACGACGACCCCGAGACGGCGGACGTGGTCGGCAGGCACCTCCGGCAGGGGCTCGCGGTCGACGTCACGGTCGCCGCTGAGGAGACGGGACGGGCAGGATTGGCCCGACTCGAAGCCGACCGGTTCGACGCCATGGTCGCGGACTACAGAATGTCCCGGATCGACGGGCTCGAGCTGCTGGATCGCGTCCGCAAGCTGCGCCCGCGGCTGCCGTTCATCCTTTTTACCGGCCGGGGAGACGAGGACCTCGCGAGCCGTGCGATCTCGGCCGGCGTCACCGACTACGTGCCGAAGACCCCCGGCACCGAGGCGTACGAACTGCTGGCCCGGCGGCTGGCGTCGGCGGTCGCCAGACGACGGGCCGAGCACGAGGTTTCGGACCTGAACAGCATCAACCGGACGATACGGAAGACGACACAGCGTGCGGTCGAGGCCGACGGCCGCTCCGGAATCGAGCGGGCCGTCTGCCGGTCGCTCGCGGACTCCGACCGGTATCTGTTCGCCTGGCTCGGCCGGATCGACGGCGACCGCGTGGTCCCGGCCGCACAGGCCGGCGCCGAGGCCGGCTACCTCGACGACATCACCGTCAGGACCGACGGGAGTCCGGCCGGCTGCGGACCCGCGGGTCGTGCCGCCCGGACCGGCGAGCCGCAGGCGACCACGAACATCCGCGAGGACCCCAACTTCGAGCCCTGGCGCACGGCAGCCGTCGAGCGGGGGTACGCCTCGGCGGCGTCCGTCCCGCTGGAGTTCGACGACACCCGGTACGGACTCCTGAACGTCTACGCGGAGCAGGCCGACGCCTTCGACGACCGGGAACTCGACGTGCTCGAGGAGCTCGGAACCACGGTCGCCCACGCGATACACCGGGCGACGCTGACCGACCGTCTCGAGGACCAGTACGAGACGCTGTTCGAGGAGTCGCCCGTCATGGCCACTACCACCCGCGACGAGAACGGCGAGCCGGTCGTCGACAGCTGCAACCGGCTGTTCATCGAGCGTCTCGGTTACGACCGCGCTGAGGTGGTCGGACGGCCGCTCGCCGACTTCTACACCGCCGACTCGGTCGTCAAACTGCTGGAGCAGGCCGGATACGACCGGGCCCGTTCCGGGGAGTTCGCGGAGGAGCGACGGACGCTGGTCGCCGACGACGGCGAGCGCGTCGAGACGCTGCTCCGGGCCGTCCCCCGGGAGGACGAGACCGGCGACGTCGTCGGAACTCTCGCCCTTTACGTCGACATCTCCGAGCGCGAGCGCCTCCAGCAGGAAAACGAGCGGCTCGACGAGTTCACCAGCGTCGTCAGCCACGATCTGCGGAACCCGCTGACCGTCATCAAGGGTCGGGCGGAACTCGCCAGCAAGACGCACGATGACGACGAGGACATCGACGCTATCGTCGAGGCCGCCGGACGGATGCAGGAACTGGTGGACGACCTGCTCGACCTGGCCCGGCACGGTAGGTCGGTCGAAACGACCGAGCCCGTCGAGCTGTCGTCGCTGGCGGCCGACTGCTGGGAGCTGGTCGACACCGACGCCGCGACGCTCGACCCGCGGGCCGACCTCGTCGTCGCGGCCGACGAGCCCCGGCTTCGGCAGCTCCTCGAGAACCTCTTCCGGAACGCCGTGGAACACGGTTCCACGAGCAGTCGGCCAGAGGCCGACGACACCGGAAGCGAAAACGCTTCCGAGCCCTCGGTCGCTAACGCTCCCGAGGACGCCGTCGAGCACGGCTCGACGAGCCCTCCCTCGCAAGCTCGGGAGAACACCGGAAGCGAGAACGCTTCCGAGCCCTCGGTCGCTAACGCTACCGAGGACGCCGTGGAACACGGTTCCACGAGCAGTCGGCCGGAGGCCGACGACGCCCCGGAACACGGGCCCCCGGCCGGCGGGTCGCCCGACGGGCTGACCGTCACCGTCGGCGGCCTGGACGACGCCGAGGGCTTCTACGTCGAGGACGACGGCACCGGCGTTCCACCGTCGGCGCGCGGCGACGTCTTCGAGCCGGGCCACTCGACCGACCGCGACAACACCGGGTTCGGGCTCTCCATCGTCGAGGGAGTCGCCGAGTCACACGGCTGGACGGTCGAACTCACCGAGGGAACGGAGGGTGGCGCCCGATTCGAGTTCCGCGGTGTCGACGCGGAGCTGCCGTAGCCGGACGCTACAATACTGTGCCGTGCTTCTTCGAGGGCCTGTCCTTCTCGACGTCCTCGTAGAAGTCGAAGCGGGCGGCGAGCTGGTCCCGCAGCGACGACGGCGGGATCACCTCGTCGATGACGACCTCGCTCGCCATCCGCCGGACGTCGATGTCCTCGCGGTACTCCTCGCGGAGCCGCCGTTCCGTCTCCGCGCGCTCCTCGGGGTCGTCGATCTCGGCGAGCTTCCGGGCGTAGACGGCGTTGATGGCCGCCTCGGGGCCCATGATACCGATCTCGCCGGAGGGCAGCGCGACCGTCGATTCGGGGTCGTAGGCCGGCCCCGACATGGCGTAGATGCCCGCGCCGTAGGCCTTCCGGACGATGACGCACTGCTTGGGGACCGTCGCCTCGCTGGTCGCGTAGATCATCTTCTTGCCGTTTTCGAGGATACCGTCCTTCTCGACCTGGGAGCCGGCCATGAACCCGGGGGTGTCGCAGAGGTACAAAAGCGGGACGTTGTAGGCGTCACACGTCCAGGCGAACCCCGCGGCCTTCTCGGCGGCGTCGGGGAAGATGGCGCCGGCCCGCTGGGCGGGCTGGTTGGCGATGACGCCGACCGACCGGCCGTCGAGGTGGGCGAAGCCGGTGAGGATTTCGGGGCCGTAGTCCGGCTGGAGCTCGAAAAAGGAGTCCCGGTCGACGACCCGCTCGATGACGTCCCGCATGTCGTAGCTCTTGTTCGGCTCCTGTGGAACGACGGAGTCGATACCGTCGGGCTCGTACTTCGGCGGCGTCGGCGTCGCTTTGGGCGGTCGCTCGTCGCTGTTGTCCGGCAGATACCCGACGAGCTCGGCGACCAGCTGTCGGGCGTGCCGTTCGTCGCGGGCGACGAGGTCGGCGCTTCCGGACTCGCCGGCGTGGACGGCCGGCCCGCCGAGTTCCTGCAGGGAGATGTCCTCGCCGGTCACCATCTCGACCATCCGCGGGGAGGCGATGGTCATCGACGACATCCCCTCGACCATCACGGTGAAGTCCGCGAAGACGGGCGTGTAGGCGGCGCCGGCGATGCACGGCCCGTACAGCACGCAGATCTGTGGCACCCGTCCCGACAGCCGCGAGTGATTGTAGTAGTACTTGCCGATGCCCTCGCGGTTGGCGAAAAAGCCCGTCTGCTGGTCGATGCGGCCGCCCGAGGAGTCCATCAGGTACAGCACCGG
>PXRZ01000009.1:6709-73264 GCA_003022945.1 Halobacteriales archaeon QS_8_69_73
CAGGTCGTCCTCGACCGGCGAGCGGTCGGCCTCGCCGGTCGCCGCCGGCTCGTCGGCGTCGCCGACGTAGACCGACACGGCCGTCTCGGCGTGCGTCGCCATCGCCCGGGCGATGGCCTCCGCCTCCTCGAGGCTCGCGTCGCCGCCGATGCGGATCTTCATACCCCAACGGTCCGGCGTACCGATTAAACCGTTTTCCATCCCCCCGCCGGCGGCGCGGACGGCGCGGACCCCGCGGGCCCACCGGTCAGGCCAGCGCCGCCTCGAGATCGTCGACGTAGCCGGGGTCGCCGACGAACAGCGGCGTCCGCTCGTGGAGTCGCTCCGGCGTCAGCTCCAGCAGCGACCGCTCGCCGTTCGAGGAGGCGCCGCCGGCGGTCTCGACGACGTGGGCGATGGGATGGGCCTCGAACAATAGCCGGAGCTTCCCCGCCGGCCGGTCGTGCAGTCCGGGGTAGCCGAAGATCCCCCCGTACGTGAGCACCTGATTGACGTCGCCGAGCATCGCGCCGCCGTACCGGAGCTTCAGCTCCCCGGCGACCCGGTCGGCGTAGGCGGCGAAGGCGTCGGTCCACTCGGAAACGCGGCCGCCGAAGCCGTAGACGGTCGGCTCCGCCGGCAGCGCGAGGTCCTCGTCCAGCAGCCGGCGGTCGCCGTTCTCGCCGTCGAGAACCCACTCGCGGACCCGGCCGCCGCAGGCGACGACCATCGTCGTGATCGGGCCGAAAAGGACGAACCCCGCGGCGACGAGCGCCGACCCCGGCGCCGGCAGCGGCGCCTCGTAGACGCCGAACACCGTCCCCATCGCGTTGTTCGACCGCAGGTTCGAGGAGCCGTCCAGCGGGTCGCAGGCGACGTGAAGGCGTCCGTCGCCACCGTCGACGACGGCGTCCCGCTCCTCGCTGGCGTAGCTCCCGACGGCGTCGACCTCGAGCAGCCGCTCGCAGAGCAGCTCGTCGGCGTAGATGTCGGCGGCCAGCTGCCGCTCGCCGGAAGGGTTCTGCCCCTCGGCGTAGGCGCGGCGGTCGGCCAGCCCGCCGCGGACCTCCGGGGCCGTCGCCGCGACGACGTCGACGACCGCCCCGATCTCGTCGCTCATCGGCCGGCCGCCGAGAGGGCCTCCTCGACGCCGGCCTCCTCGAAGATGACCGCCTCCAGCGCGTCAAGGATGCGGGTGGGGTTCTCCCGCTGCCAGACGTTGCGACCGACGGCCAGCCCCTTCCCGCCGGCGTCGATGGTCTGCTTGACGGACTCGAGGAACTCCCGGTCGGAAGTCTTCGACCCGCCGGACATGACGACCTTCGTGCGGCCGGCCATCCGGACGGCGTCCTCCATGGCCTCGCGGGAGCCGGGGTGTTTCACCTTCGCGACGTCGGCGCCGAGTTCCAGCGCCAGCCGGGCGCCGTAGGCGATGGTGGAGGCGTCCCCGGCGTTCCGGAGCCCCTGCCCCCGGGGGTACGACCACATCACGACCGGCAGGTCGTGGCGACGGGCGGCCTCCTGTGCGTCGCGGAACTCCTCGACCATCTCGATCTCGTGGTTGGAGCCGCCGTAGACGGTGAACCCGACCGACGAGGCTCCCAGCTCCGCGGCGTAGTCGACCGTACAGTTGACCGCCGAGTCCGGCTCCCCGCGCCAGAGGTTCGACGTGCCGTTGAGCTTCACCAGCAGGTCGACGTCGTCCTCGTAACTGGGGTGGTAGGCCTCGGCGACCCCCTTCTGGACCGCGACGGAAGTGACCGCGGGGTGGGTCGCCGCCTCGAAGGTGCGCTCGGGGTCGGCGCTTTCCGGGACGTCGGCGAAGTCGACCGGTCCGTGCTCGAGGCCGTGGTCGTACGCCAGGATGAGCACCTTCCCGTTTCGGCACAGCGGCGTGTCGTCGATGGGGATCATACGTGCGAACGTGATGTCAGTGGCACAAAGAAGATTCTGGTAGTCCGGAACCGGCGGTGTCCAGATAAGCACTGGTGAGCCAGTCCGTTTCTGCCGAAGAGCCAACTGAATCCTGGCGGACTGAAAGGGCGAGGCGCTCTCGGCGACCCCGGACGACGCAAGGACCGCAGGACGGAGTCCGAGGAGCGCAGCGAGTCCCGGGAGTCGAGAGCGCCGAGGGCTTTCTGGACCTCGGAATCCTTAATTTGAACATTTGCCCCCGAGCGGGGGACGGAATCTTTAGGCCCGCGCCGGCCGCAGACGGAGTATGCGCGAACTGGAAGCCATCGAGACGGTCGGCGTCGTCGGCGCGGGGACGATGGGCAGTGGCATCGCCCAGGTGGCGGCGACGGCCGGCTACGACGTCGTGATGCGGGACGTCGAGGCGTCGTACGTCGAGGACGGCCTCGAACGCATCGAGAGCGGCCTCGACCGCGCCGCCGGCGACGACCTCACGCCCGCGGAGGCCGACGCCGCCCGCGACCGCGTCGAGGGCGTGACCGACCTGGCGGCGCTGTCGACGGCCGACGTCGTCGTCGAGGCCGTCGTCGAGGACACCGACGTCAAGCGGGACGTCTTCGCCGACTTGGACGCGGTGACCGACGACGACGTCGTCCTGGCGACCAACACCTCGACGCTGTCGATCACGACCATCGCCGCCGCGACCGACCGGCCGGAGCTGGTCGTCGGCGTCCACTTCATGAACCCCGTCCCGGTGATGACGGGCGTCGAGGTGGTGATCGGCGAGCGGACCGCCCCCGGAACGGTCGCGCTGGCACACGCCTTCGCGGAGTCGCTCGGCAAGGAGACCTGGGAGTCCGACGACAAACCCGGCTTCGTCTCCAACCGCATCCTGATGCCGTGGATCAACGAGGGCGTCCGCGCCCTCGACGAGGGCGTCGCTTCGAGGGACGACATCGACCGCGGGATGAAGCTCGGCACCAACGTCCCGATGGGGCCCTTGGAGCTGGCCGACCACATCGGCCTGGACGTCTGTCTGGACGCCACCGAAACGCTGCACGAGGAGCTCGGCGACCGCTACAAGCCCGCCTACCTGCTGAAGCGGAAGGTCGCCGCCGGCGAGCTCGGCAAGAAGACCGGACGGGGCTTTTACGAGTACTGAGCGGCCGGCGGGCGGCGGGCGGTGCAGCGGGTCGTCCTCGCCGGCGGCACCGACGGCCCCGTCAGTCGTCGTGTGAGACGACGGGGCCGTCGTCGGGGCGGCGGTCGAGTATCGCTCCGAGGGCACCCGTCCGGTCGGTTCGCGAGCGGCCGTAGCCGACGTACACCGCGGCGCCGCCGGCGATGATGCCGGCCGCCCCGAGCAGTGGCAGCCGGCCGATCTGCGTGAGGAACACGCCGCCGCCGACGACGCCGAATAGTTGGACGTACGGGTAGCCCGGCGCGATGAAGTCGGGGTCGTAGCCGGGGACGTCCGCCTCGCGGAAGGCCACCAGCGCGACGTTGATGATGGAGAACACGAGTATCTGGAAGGCGCTGGCGAGCTTCGCCAGCTCGATGACGGGGACGAAGGCGATGAGCCCCACCAGCACGACGCCGGTGAGCACCACGGCGTTGCGGGGGGTCTTGAACCGGCGGTCGATGCGCCGTAGCCCCGGCGGCAGCAGCGAGTCGCGGCTCATCGCCAGCGGGAACCGCGACGACGACAGCACCCCCGCGTTCGCCATGCTCGTCAACGCCACCACCGCCACCACTGAGATGACGATTACGCCGACGCCGCCGAACAGCGCGCCGGCGCCGTCGGCCATCGGCGTCAGCGACGCCGTTCCGCCGGGGCCGCCGGTTTTCAGCGTCGTCGGGTCCGCGAGCGCCACCACCGCCGCCACCACGGCCACGTAGATGACGACCATCAGCGCCAGCGACCCCAACATCGCCAGCGGGAGGTTCCGGCTGGGGTTTTCGACCTCCTCGGCGACGCTCGCGATCTTCGTGACGCCGGCGTAGGAGACGAAGACGAACGCCGCGGCGGTGACGACGCCGAACTCCCCGCCGGAGACGAACGGCCTGAACCGGGCCGACTCCCCGACGACGGCGGCGTTGAGCGTGTACGCCGCCAGCCCGACCACGACGAGACTCACGATGACCGCCTGGACGCTGCCGCTCAGCTTCGTCCCGGAGACGTTGAGCGCGACGACCAGCACCGCCAGCCCGAGGGCGACGAAGACGACCGCCTCCTGCGACAGCGGCGCGAACAGCAGGAGGTACGCCCCGAGCCCGACCAGGGCGAAGGCACTCTTGAACACGAGCGAGAACCAGGCGCCGATGCCGGCGATGGTGCCGAACAGCGGCCCCAGCGCCCGGTCGATGTAGAGGTACGTGCCGCCGGACTCCGGCATCGCCGTCGCCATCTCGGCCTTCGACAGCGCCGCCGGCGTGACGACGACCGCCGCGAGGACGTACGCCCCGATCACCGCCGGGCCGACCTTCTTGAACCCGAGCGCCGGCAGTACGAAGATGCCGCTGCCGATCATCGCGCCCATGCTGATCATCATCGTCGGGAACAGCCCGAGGCTGCGTTCGAGGTCGTCGCCGGTCATGACCCTACAGAGCGACTCTGAGAAAAAATACTCATCGAACGGACCCCTCCCGCTCGGACCCCGGCCGTTTTTGCGCTCCCATCCGAAGGCCGGTTATGTCCGACACCATCCTGGTCCCGTTTGAGCTGCCGGACCCCGAGCCGCTGTCGTCGGTGCTCGTCGAGGACCTCGCGTCGCTGGACGTCGTCCTGCTGGGACACTACGGGCTCCCGGAGCAGACGCCGGCCCGGGACGCCCGCGAACAGTTCGGCGACGAGGCCGAGACGACGATGGCGTCCCTCGCCGAGCCGTTCCGGGCGCGGGGGACGCCCGTCGAGACCCGGCTCGTCTTCGGAAAGGACCGGGCCGCGGCCATCGGCGGGGTGATGTTCGAGGAGGACTGTGCGGCGGAGTTGACCCCGGCGCCGACCGAGGGCATCGACCGCATCCTCGTGCCCGTGCCCGACGTCGCGGAGTTCGACCGGCTGCCGCGGTTCGTCGACGTGTTCTGCGAGGACTCGACGGCCGAGATCACGCTGTTCCACGTCGTCGAGGGTGAAGAGGCCCGCGAACGCGGCGAGACCATCGTCGAGGAAACTCGAACGGGGATCGTCGAATCCGGGTTCGGTGCCGATACGGTCGGCGCGCGTACCGTCGAGTCCGACGCTCACGACGAGGAGATCCTCCGGGTCGCCGACGAGTACGACGCGGTCGTGATGTACGAGGCAGAATCCCGACTCGGCGACCGTATCTTCGGGACGCTCCCGGACCGTATCGCGGACGAAACCGACGACCCGGTCATCGTTGTCCGGCGGGACTACTGACGGTGACTGCCGCACCCGTCTGATCGGTGTGACACGCCTTCGTGCGGTCGAGACCGGGACGACGTACGGCAGTTACCGCGAGACGGGCGCTTCGCTCTGACGCTCGCGATCGGGCCCTTCGACCCGTCGCGGGAGAACTCGGGGGGTCGGCTGCGACCCGGTCGTTACCCGCCCTCGGGCGGGTCGTCCCGGTGCATGTCCGGATTGACTACCTCCTCGGCCTCTTCCTTGCGCTTCTCGGAGCGCTCCTTTTCGGCCTCGGCGCGCTCCTCTTGGGCCTCCTCGCGGGCCTCGAGGTGTTCTTCGATTACCTCCTCCTCATCCTCTTCGGGGACCTCCTCGGCCTCCTCCGGGAGGTCGTCATCCTCGGAGCTGTCGGTCATCGTTCCGGTCGAACGGTTGACGTTACGGGCCGTTATATCTGGTGGCCGACCGTACGTCGCCTTCGGACAGAGTAGTATCTAGTTACGCGAGAGCCGGCCGGTCAGCCGACGTCGGGCGGGACCTCGAACGGAGCCGACCGCTCGCGCGGCGAGGCCGAGCGAGCGCAGCGAGAGCGGCCTCGGAAAGAAGCGAGTGGAAGGGGGCGTTCGGACACGTCACCGTCACCGCCGAAACACGCTATTTCCTCACGACTAAACGCTACCCCGAGGTGGGGAAGCGTAAAGTGAGGCCGGCCGTACTCTCCCGACATGGATTTCAGCCTCAGCGCCGAACAAACGCAGATAACGGAGATGGTAGCGGAGTTCGTCGACGAGGAGGTGGTCCCCGTCGCCGACGAGATCGACGCCGCCGACGAGTTTCCGGCCGAACTGATCGAGGAACTCGCCGACCTCGACCTGATGGGCATGCCGTTTCCCGAGGAGTACGGCGGCGCCGGCCTCGACTACCACACATATCCCGCCGTCTTGGAGGAGCTCTCCCGCGGCTCCGGCGGGCTCGGCACCATCGTCGCCGCCCACATCTCGCTCGCGGGCAACATGATCTACGCTTTCGGCACCGACGAGCAGAAAGAGGAGTACCTCACGCCGCTCGCGCAGGGCGACGACATCGGCGCCTTCGCGCTGTCGGAGGCCGGCGCCGGCAGCGACGTGCCGGCCATGGAGACGACCGCCGAGAAGGTCGGCGACGAGTACGTCATCGACGGCGGGAAGCTGTGGATCTCCAACGGTTCGGTCGCCGACACGGTCACCGTCTTCGCCAAGACCGACCCCGAGGCCGGCAACGAGGGCATCTCCTCGTTCGTCCTCCGACCGGCGGACGACGACGGCTTCGTCGTCGAGGGCACCGAGGACAAGCTCGGTGACAAGGGCTGTCCGACGGCCGAGCTGCGGTTCGACAACGTCACGATCCCCGAATCGCGCCGGCTCGGCGAGGAGGGCCGTGGCTTCGTCCACGCGCTGAAGACGCTCAACGGCGGCCGCATCACCATCGCCGCCCGCTCGGTCGGCATCGCTCAGGCGGCGCTGGACGCCGCCGTCGAGTACAGCGGGGACCGCGAGCAGTTCGACCGACCCATCTCGGAGTTCCAGACCATCCAGCACAAGCTCGCGGACATGGACACCAAGACGCAGGCCGCGCGGCTGCTGATGCACGACGCCGCCGACAGGAAGATCCGCGGCGAGAGCTTCGCGAAGGAAGCCGCCCAGGCGAAGCTGTACGCCTCCGAGGTGAGCCGGGAGGTCGCGAACGAGGGCATCCAGATTCACGGCGGCTACGGCTACACCAAGGACTTCCCCGCCGAGCGGTTCTACCGCGACGCCAAGCTCAACGAGATCTACGAGGGCACCAGCGAGGTGCTACGCAACACCATCGCCGGCGAGTTGCTGGATTAATCGAGCCGCTCGCACATCCACTCGCACTGCGCCTCGACGCCTTCGCGGCCGGCGTCGGTCAGCGCGTAGACGTCGTGGATGCCGTCGACCTCCCGCTCGACGAAGCCGGCGTCAACCAGGCGCTCGAGCGCACGCCGGAACCGGTCGGCGTCGACGCGGTCGCCGTAGCGGTCCTCGAGGGCGACCTTCAGTTGCTGTTGACGGTACGACTCGCCGGCCAGCAGGACGCAGACGTCGCGCCGCAGGCCACTGTTGAGCCAGCGCATACGGGAGCCGGCGCCGCGAGGGACTTCACGCTTCTGCGAGCGGCGGCCGCCAGAGGGTTCGCCGGAACCGACAGCTTCCCGTTCGGCGCGATGCTTCCTTCGGACATGACCGACGCCACCGACGCCACCGCCGAGGCCGCCGACGTCACCGCCCGGTACCGCGAGACCGACGAGGAGCGGCTGCTGACATTCGACCGCGAGGGCCGGACGGCCGCCGTCGCACAGAACATCGAGGGGTACGCCATGCTGAAGGTCCGGACGGCCGCCGACGGCGACGAACTGGAACGGTACTACGGGTTCGACATGGCGCTCGACCACGCCGCGGAGCTGCTCGACGTCCGACCCGCCGAGCTCCCGGTTCCCGACCTCGCCGAGGACATGGGCATGTAACGCCGCCGATGGCAGTATCATGGCTCGTGTTCGCCGGAACCATTAACCTCGAATACGATTTATTCACGACATGACCAGCCCTATCCGCCTTCTCATCGTCGACGACGATCCCTCCCTTGCGGATCTGATGTCGGACCAGCTGTCGGAGCTGCGGGAGGAGTTCTCCGTCCGGGTCGAGACCGACCCCCACGACGCGCTGGACGCCGTCGAGGCGGGCGACATCGACTGCGTGCTCAGCGACTACCATATGCCCGAGATGGACGGTCTCGAACTGCTCCGGTACGTCCGGGAGATGGAGCCCAGCATCCCCTTCATTCTCTTCACCTCCCGCGGCAGCGAGGAGGTCGCCAGCGAGGCGGTCTCGGAGGGGGTCACCGACTACTTCCGGAAGCGCCGCGGCACCGACCAGTGGGAGGTGCTGGCCAACCGCATCGAGAACTCCGCGGCCCGCTACCGGGCCGAGCGGGCGGTCCAACGCCGGGAGGCGGCGCTGAACGACCTCGCCAGGACGGTCATCGACAGCGTCTCCACGCCCGTCGAGGACCTCCTCGAGCTCGGCCGAGAGACGCTTGCCCTCGAGTACGGCGCTCTGCTCCAGGGGGAAGGCGACGACGCGGAGGTGCTGGTCGAGGCCGCCGACAGCGGGGTCCCGTCGCCGGCCGACGGCGGCTCGCCGTTCGACGAGTTCGAGGCCCTGACCGTCGACGCCGGCAGCGTCGTCACCGGGACGGCCGACGAGGGGTCGACCGGGTTCAGCATCTACGTCGGCAGCACCATCTACGTCGGCGACCGCCGGTACGGAACGCTGTGCTTCTGCGACCGCGAGGCCGACGGCGACTTCTCCGAGTGGGAGCGGACCTTCGTCGAGCTGCTCGGCGACTGGCTGGCACACGAGCTGACCAGCGAATGGGCCCGGGACCGCGACGAGGCGGTCCGGGCGGCCCGCCGACGCATCGACGAGGTCCGGTCGGCCATCGACGACGACGACACCGACACCGCCCGCGAGGAGCTCGACGCCATCGCGAAGCTGCTCGACCAGGAGCCGCCCTCCGCGACGGCCGTCTCCGTCGAGCTCTCTTAGAGCAGGTCGACGAACTGATCGGGGTGTTCGGCGTGCGGCAACAGGTCGGCGTCCTCGAAGACGACCAACTCGGCGTCGAGCCGTTCGGCGAGGTCGCGGCCGGTTTCCACCGGCGGCAGCTCGGCCGCCCGGCCCCAGACGATCGTCGTCGGGGCCGTCACGTCCAGCGCCGCCCCCAGGTCGACGTCGACGTCGAGGAAGCCGGCGACGAACGACGCCGGCGCGAACCGGGCGCCCTCCTGGTGGGCCGTCCGCCAGTCGTAGTCGACCCACTCCTCCGGGATGGCACCCGCGAAGCCGTGGTCCGCGAGGAAGTACCTGATCGACGGCTTCGAGGTCAGCAGATTGTACAGCGCCTCCCCGGCGACCGGCGACCGCAGCAGCGACCGGAGCCACGTCCGTCGGCCCGGCACGGTCGATGCCGTCGGGCAGACGAAGACGTACTCCGCGGCGTCGACGTCGGCCGCGGCGACGTAGGCGGCCGACAGCGACGAGGCGACGACGGTCGGCTCCGTGACCAGCTCCCCGGCGAAGTCGTCGACGAAGGCCTCGAGCGCGTCGACGACGTACCGGAACTCGTGGCTCGAGCCGGCGGCGTTGATCCCGTGCAACAGCAGTAGGTCGGGGTCGTCGGGGTCGCCGGCCTCGGTGTAGACGACGTCGAAGCCCCGCCAACGGTACGTCTCGACCGGTCGGCCGAGCGGCGGCTCGAGGTCGTCGGGATCGGCGCGCAGCGCCGCGTTGCCGACCGCGACCGCGCCGAGTGTCGCCGCGGTCCCGCCCAGCAGTCGCTTCGCGTTCATACTCGGGCCGACGACCGTCATGCGCTTAGAACTACCGTTTGCCTGTCGTCAGTCCTCGCGGGCGTCGCGGCGCTCGCGGACGGCCTCGGCGACCGGCGCGAGGACCTCGTCGGCGACGGAGTAGGGATCGGTCTCCCGTGCGACGACGGCGTCGACGTACTCCTCGAGGCCGCCGCGGGCCTCCAGTTCCTCCTCGACGAGGGCGGCGCTGTCGGCCCGCAGTAGCGTCCGTATCTCGTCGGCGTACCGCCGGCGGGCCCGGGCGCCCCGCTCGCCGGTCGCCTCCAGCCACTCGGCGTGGTCGGCCAGCACCGCCAGCAGTTCGTCGACGCCCTCGCCGGTCTTGGCGACCGTCTCGATGATGGGGGGCTGTCGCTCCTCGTCGTCGTCCTCGTTCTTGTCGTCGTCGATGCCGGACGGCCCGGCGCCGGCGCCGTGGTGGCCGGCCATCGGCGAGGCGTCTCGCATGTGGACCATCTCCCGCAGCTCCTTGACCGTCCGGTCGGCGCCGTCGAGGTCGGCCTTGTTGACCACGAAGGCGTCGGCGATCTCGAGGATGCCGGCCTTCAGCATCTGGACGTCGTCGCCGGAACCGGGCGGCACCAGCACCGCGACGGTGTCGGCCATCCGCACGATGTCGACCTCGTTTTGGCCGGCGCCGACCGTCTCGACGATGATGCGGTCCTTGCCGAAGGCATCCAGCGCCTTCACTGCGTCCGTCGTCGACGTCGACAGCCCGCCCAGCGAGCCGCGGGCCGACATCGACCGGAAGAAGACGTCCATGTCGCCGACGTTGGACGCCATCCGGATGCGGTCGCCCAGCACCGCCCCGCCGGTGTACGGCGAGGAGGGGTCGATGGCGATAACGCCGACCGTCTCGCCGCGCTCGCGGTAGGTGGCGGCCATCTTGTCGACCAGCGTCGACTTGCCCGCCCCCGGCGAGCCGGTGATACCGACCACCTGCGCCCGGCCGGTGTGGTCGTGCAGCCGCGAAACCAGCTCCCGGTAGCCCGGCGACCGGTTTTCGATCTTCGTGATGACCCGCGCCAGCGCCCGGTGCTCGCCGGCCAGTAGCTCGTCGATGAGCGACTCGTCGCCGCTCATCGATCCCGCGGGACGTGTTCCCGGACGAACTCGATGGTCTCTTCCATCGAGGAGCCCGGGCCGAATATCTCGGCGACCCCCATCTCGTACAGCTCCTCGCGGTCTTCCTCCGGGACGATGCCGCCGACCAGGACCAGCGTATCCTCGAGGGCGCCGTACTCCTCGAGCCCGTCGATGATCTTCGGCACGAGGGTGTCGTGCGCGCCCGACAGGATGGAAATCCCGAGGACGTCGACGTCCTCCTGGACGGACGCCTGGACGATCTCGTCCGGGGACTTGTGTAGCCCCGAGTAGATGACCTCGAAGCCGGCGTCCCGGAACGCTCGGGCGATCACGTGGGCGCCGCGGTCGTGGCCGTCGAGGCCGACCTTCGCCACCAGACACCTGATCGCCCGCTGTCCCTGTTCCGTGCTCATGCGGCCCTATTCCGCCGCGAGGCGTTTGACTCTAACGGAGCCTGTTGCCGCAACCGCACGGCCGTCGCACCTGCGCCCGACGCCGGTCCGATGGGTTTATGCGTCGCACCCGGATACTCACGGACGCTGCGGGCTCGTAGATCAGCGGTAGATCATCCCCCTGGCACGGGGAAGGCCCCGGGTTCAAATCCCGGCGAGTCCACTTCCTTCGCTCGCTACGCTCGCTCGGTCGTGGACTCGCCGACCCTCGCGAACGCCCCGTGTTCGCTCGGTCCCGGCGTCCACGCGAGCGGAGCGAGCGTGGGCTCGGGAGACGAACGAAATGAGTCGCCCGGCGAGTCCGGACCCCCCGTGTTCCATCTCAGAACGTCGTCAGCGTTCCCTCGTACCGGTGGACGTCGTCGACCGTCCCGGCGTACTCGTAGGCCGCCGGCGGCTCGATACTCCAGGAGCGGAACTGCTCGTCGACTCCGTCGACGATGGTGGTCATGAATGAGCCGTACGCCCGCAGCATCGGCTTCGTCCGGGCGTGGTCCAGCTCGTAGCGACAGCGGGCGCCATCGTCGGCCCCCGCCGGGTCGACTGACAGCCGCAGGTCGCTCCGCAACCGAGCGCCGAACGCCGACGCCTCCCCCGTGAGCAGCCCCTCGCCGAAGGCGTCGACCGCCGCCAGCGCTTCGTCCGGAACGTGGTTCACGCCGGGGAGTGGGGCCGCGCCGACTAATCACCTTCGCGTCCGGCGGCCGGCCGCGGGCGTAGGTGTTACCCATCGCCGGCGCCGGACGTCGGTATGGACGACCGTGACGATGACCGCGACACCGACGGCGATGTGCCGACGCTGGTCGAGCCGGCGTGGCTCGAGCCGCGACTGGCGGAGCCGGACCTGCAGGTGCTGGACTGTACCGTCTACCTCCGGACGGACGTCGAGACGGGCGAGTACCGCACCGAGTCGGGGCGCGACGACTGGGCCGACGGCCACATCCCGGGCAGCGCCTTCGCCGACCTCGTCGAAGACCTCTCGGAGACCGACGACCCGGACTATCCGTTCCAGCTGCCGACGCCGGCGGCGTTCGCCGCGGCGGTCGGCGAGCTGGGCGTCGGCGACGACACCCGCGTGGTGGTGTACGACGCCGTCGACCGCCGGAATAACAACGAGTGGGCGGCCCGGCTGTGGTGGATGTTCCGGGTCTTCGGCAACGACCGCGTCGGCGTGCTCGACGGCGGCTGGCCGCGATGGACCGCCGAGGACCGCCCCGTCTCGACGACGGCTTCGCCGCCGGAGTCGACGACGTTCACCCCCGACGAGCGTCCGGAGCTGGTCGCCGACGCGGCCGACGTCGAGGCGCGGATGGACGACGCCGACGCCTGTCTCGTCGACGCTCTCCGGCCGGCCGACCACGCCGCCGAGCGGATTCCGGGCTCGGCGAACGTCCCCGCGGTCGGCGACGAGGCCGTCATCGATGACGACGGCACATACCGGCCGGTCGACGACCTGCGAGCACGATTCGACGCGGTCGGTGCGCTCGACGCGGACTCGGTCGTCACCTACTGCGGCGGCGGCATCGCCGCCAGCAGCGCCGCTCTGGCGCTGTACCGCGCCGGCGTCACCGACGCCGCCGTCTACAGGCGGAACAGGCCGAGTGCCACGGGGTCGCACGGAAATCGGAGATTTCCATGATGACGAGACGCCTTCAGCGTCTCGAACCACTTGACCCCGAGGCGGTTCACGACGGCTCGCTGTCGGAGTGGACCGCCGGGGGCCACCCGGTCGTCGGCGACGACTGAACGGTCCCGTGGCCGCCCCGTCGCCGGCGGGTCACGACCGCTCGGCGGGGCGCCGTCACGCGTGCCGTCGGACTTTTGCCCGCGGGAGCCGACCTCCAGGCGTGCTGCAGATCTGTGGACTGGCGGGCGGGACGGGCACGACCGGGACGCTGTACGAACCGGGCGAGGAGCCGCCGTCGTACCGCGGAGCGCCGACGCCGGACGCCCCGTACGTCTGGGTGTGTGACTCCTTCTACGCCGTCGAATCCGGCGGCCAGCGGCTCGAGCTAGACGACCGGACCGTCCGGGTGGCCTTCGAACGGCCGGCGCCGCGCGGGTTCGAGGGCCGCGAGCGGGCCATCGCCGCCGCCAAGCGCCACATCCGCCGGCAGTTAGCGCGGATCGGCGTCCGCGCCGACCCGGAGTTCCACGTCGAGTCCACCGACCACGAGGTCTGACACTACGACCGCCGCTCGACGCTGTCTTCGACGCGGGCGGCCAGCTCCTCGCGGTCGATGTCGCCGTCCAGGTACGACTCGATCCAGGCCCGCTCCATCCGCCAAGTCGCGACGAGGTCGCCGTCGATCCGGACGTGGGCGTCGAGCCCCGCGGGCTCCCAGCCCCCGTAGATGCGGTCGAAGAACGCCCGGGAGACGTCCTCGACGCTCGTCCTGACGCCGGGCTCAGTCGGCTCGGCCGGCGAGTAAGTCAGCCGGACCCGGTCGTCGACCGACAGCGAGCGGACGGCGTGGCCCTCCCGCTTAACGGCCGTCCGGAAGGCCGTCCGGTAGGCGTCGCCGTTGTCGGTCGGCGTGTCGCCGGCGCTTCCCGAGCAGCCGGCGACGGCGGCGGCCACGACGACGAGCCAGCGGCGGCGCAGCACGGTCGATGGCTCGTCCCTCCGCGGGGTAAGCGTTCTGCCGACTGCCGACCGGCCGCCGACCGCCGACCGCTCGCCGCCGGCTGGGGCGCACCTTCTTGACCCCAGGGAGAGAAGCGCGGTCATGTCGGCGACGGCGCGGGCGACCCTCGGGTGGCTGTGGCCGCTCGTCGGGACGGCGTATCTGGTCTACCTGGCGCTGCAACCGCCGCCGGTCCGGTACGTCGGACTGCTCTGTCTGGCCGTCGTCGGACCGCTGATGATCGGGTGGCTGGCGGGCGGTATCCTCGGCGTCGGCCCCTGGGCCGGCGAGTAAACTACCTCGCCCTACGTCGCTCACCCGCAAGGGTTCGCTCCTCGAGGACGGGGCGTTCTCACAGTAGTTTCGGCCCTGCCCCCGTGCATGGACGAGGCGCGACCTTCGTTGCAGTCGCGTCATCCCGGCCGAACAGCGCACGTAGAGTTCCTACGCCGCCTTGGACTGATTCAGACGGTCTGCGACACTCCTGCTTTAATTGTCGGTAGCCACGATGTGGCCCCGACATCACGGGACGGTTTACTCGCGCCCCCGCCTCGGCGAGACGTGCGCCCGCCGAGGCTTGCATAGACCAATATGCGTGGCTCCGTCAAAAAAGGTATGGCCTCGACCCCGTCCCTCACTACGTAGACCAGGAGTAGAGTCTCCATCCGCGTCGGCTTCTGCGCGCGGGCTTTGCCCGCTCGCATGGTCCGCGGAACTCCGTTCCGCGCTATCCTCCCCACCCGACTCGCTCGCTTTCGCTCGCTCATTGAGGGTAGGGCCTCTGCCTCGAATCAGGTAATACTGCCGGCCCCGACGTTTTCGATCCGCAGTGCCGCGAAACGGCTCCTGTCGAACGGCTGCCGTCGAACGCTTCGAATCAACTTTCACGTAATCGTAGCCGGCAGCACGAGCGGCCGCGGAGGCGCCGTCGGCTGGTCGGGCCCGCCGAGAAGGGGCCGCCGTCAGTCGGCGCCTTCGTTGCCGCGCTTCCAGACGTTCGAGACGGAGTCGCCAGTCGGCGGTACGTGACTGATGTCGCCCAGCGTATCGTTATCGTCCATCGTGTGACACCGTAGCACATAGCAGGTACTTAACCGTTACCTGGTGGATCCTGTAACACATTATACTGTATTAATCGCCTCAGGGCGACGGCAGCTCCGCTACCTACCTCCGCATTGCAGGGCCCGCTGACCGTCGAGCCGTCGGAGGCTACGTCAGCGTCACCCGAATCCTGACGCGGGCGACGGCCAGCCGGTCGACGTCGGCGGTGTCGTCGAAGCAGACGACCTCGGTGGTGTCGTCGCCGACCGTCGAACGGCTGCAGGTCGGCGACCCGCCGGTCGCCGTCGCGAGCGAGTCATCCAGATACGCTTCCCAGACGTCCGCGCGGTCGGGGTGGGTCTGCAGCCGTACCGTCACGTTCGACGTCGTGCCGCGGTTCGCGAGGACGACGCTTTCGCGCCGTTCGGCCCGCACCAGCACCGTCGAGACGGAGCCGCCGACCCCTTGACCGCTACCCCGCGACTCGATGAACCTGACGACGACGTTGCCGTCCTCGAAGATGAAATCCGGCTCCCGCCGCATGACGGCGCTGTCGCCGTCGGTTCGGATCACCGCGCCGTGCTCGTAGACGATGTTGGTGTCGCCGGCGGTGTCGTACCGTATCGCGACGGGGTTGGCCCCCGTGGCGCTCATCCCGCTGGCGTTGATCGTCACCTCACGTCTGGCCGTCGTCGTCAGCTGTGCGTCGGCGAGCTTGATCTCCGTCGCCCGGTTCGGCGCCTCGCCGCGGCCCATCTGCTGGAAGTTGTTCGCCAGCACGTCGAATGCGCGTTCGGCGTTGTTCACCCGCTCGACGTCGCGGGTACTGTCTAGCCCGGCGAAGCCGGCGGCGTAGACGAGCGAGACCGTCGTCAGCACCAGCGAGAACACCAGCACGAAGCCGACGACCTCGTTGGCCGCCCGGTCGTCACGGGTCACCCTCGACCACCTCCAGGTGGCCGGCCGACCGGTCGTACCGGACGACGATCTCGCCGCCGCCGACCTCCGACCCGGCGACGGCCGTCTCGCTGGCGATCCCCACCTCGACGGTCACCTCCGGCCGGACCGTCCGGAGTTCGAGATACGCAGGGGTCGGGCCGTCGCCGTCGGTTCTGACCGCAACGGTGTACTGCGAACCGACGGTCCGTTCGGGGATCTGCCGGGTGATCTCCGTCCGTGTGCCGCCGCCGCTGCGGACGAGCCGGTCGGCGGCCCCGATGTCGCCGGAGACCTGCTGGCCGATGACCCGCAGCTCGTTGCGGCTCGTCAGCTCGCGCTGGTTGTCGACGAAGCCACCCGCCGCGATGATGAGCCCCGACACCAGAAGCGTCGAGATGCCCAGCGTCAGCACGTAGCCGAACACCGCCGAGACGCCGCGGCCGGCGGTCATGTCACCTCGCTCCACTTCGCCCGGAGGTTCTCGTTGCGGTAGACGACCGACCCGCTGCGGAACTCGACGTCGACGCCGGCCCCGTAGATGACCGCCTTCGCGTTCGGGTCGTCGCCGCTCGTCGGCGCGTAGTACGGCGTCCGATCGGCCCTGGTGTCGACGGTGAAGTTGTACGTGCCCGTCACGCGGTCAGCGGGAGGGATCACGACTGTGGGGGGACCGGCCGGGTTCGGAACTGATACTCTGCCCGTCTTCGTGTTCCGGTAGCTGATGCTGTGCGACGTCCCGGTGACGTCGTCGGTGTAGAACGACAGGTCCGAGCACTCCTCGCCGTCGAAGGTGCCCTCGACGAGGTCGAGGCTCACGTTCTCGCCGGTGCTCGTGCAGTAGTTGCCGGCGACGAGGTTGCTCGGGTCGCTGACACCGCCGGGATCGAAGTCAAATCCACCGGGCGGCTTGACCACGACGTACGTCGCGTCCGACACCGGCGAGTCGTCCTGGAAGAGATACACTACCCACTTCCGTCCGATCTCGTCTTCGATCACGACGTTGAACGTCTCGCCGAAGATGGTGTCGAGGGCGAGCGCGGCCGGCGCAACCAACAGCGACGTCCGGTCGACGGTCAGCTCGAACTCGCCGGCCCGGGTCGTGTCGTCGACCAGCGTCCACTCGTCCGTACCGGCGACGCTCCCGCCGGCGGTGAAGTTGCGGCTCGCGTTCGTCTGCTGAATGTGAGTCCCCTCGACGGTCTCGTTCGGCCGGTATTCCACGAATCGCCCGGTGCGCTGGTACTGTCGTTCGAGGCTGTCGGACCACACCGCGAGGTCGTCGTTGTAGCCGTTTTCCACGGCGCTGAAGTTGTCCTCGACGACGGCGGCGTTCGACCGGTCGATGAGCTCCCGGAGGTCGTTGACCGCGAGCTGCTGGGTCTCGGCGACCCGCTCGGCCTCGCCGCTCGTCTCCCGCGTCGAGAGGTTCTCCGCGTAGATGGCGTCGTTGACGACCAGCGCTAGCCCGACGAACGACGTCGCCACGACCAGCGACCCGATGAGCAGCATCTGGCCGCGCTCGCGGCCGGTCACATCCGCCACACCGTCACCTCCACGCGGACCACATTGTAGACGCTGTTGCCGGTGCTGTCCTCCGGGACGGCCTCGTCGAAGCTGCCGGCGCCGGCCGCCGTCGTCGTCGCTCCGGGCGCCGTCAGCTCGTCGTCGTCGTAGATGGTCACCGTGCGACTGGCGCTGACGGCGTTGTCGCTCGGCTCGCCCCGGTAGACCAGCCGGGTGGTATCCGTCGAGTTCGCGTAGGGATAAATGCGGACGTTCACCGCCAGCCCGCGGCCGGCGAAGGCCCGCTCGGTGATGTTGCCGAACTCGTTCGGCGGGTAGTCGCTGGTGTAGTATTCACGCCGTCCGGCGGCGTCGTGGTACTGTTCCGCCGAGTCGTTCCAGAACAGCACGGCGTCCTTCAGGGCGCCGGCTTCCTCGGCGGCCGTCAGCACGCCCGATGCCGAGGCCCGCTGTTGGTTCTCGATGTGCTGATTGGAGGTGCTGGCCGACAGCGGCGTCACCGCCGTCACCTGTAGTGCGAACACCAGACTCGACATCAACAGTACCGCGGCGATGACCGCCTCCAGCGTGTATATCTGTCCGCGCACGGTCACCACACCCGTACCTTCATGATCGCATCGCAGGATTCGACGCCGAACGAGCAGCCCGGTATCGTGACGACGCGCCGAGCGACGACGATGGAACTCCTGTCCGAGGGCTCGTCGCCGATCGTGTACCGGACGTCGCAGCTGGTGCTGCCGTTCGCCTCGTCCTCGTGGACGACGCCGTGGGTGTCGTCGTGACAGACCGTCCGGAACCGCGCGTCGCCGCTGGCCGTCGCGTTGACCTGCTCGACGGTCACGTTGACCCGGAGCCGGTCGCCGTTGACGCCGACCCGCTCGTCGACGTCGTCGCCGCTATAGCCACAGCCCGACGGGATATTGCTATCGTCGGTCGAGGCGTCGAAGAACACCGTCGCACACGTCTCGTTGACGACGAACGGGTCCGCCGGGTCGCCGAGGGCGCCCTCCGCGAGGTGGCTCGCCACGCGGTTGGCCGCGGCGCTGCGGTCCTGGTCGCCCTCGACGAACGGCGCCGTCAGCGACGGGATGAAGGTGAACACGAAGGTGACGGCGACGAGGAAGATCCCCATCGCGATGGCGAAATCCAGTGGCGACTGTGCACGGGTGTCGGTCATTAGTTGATGAGCACGAACGTCACGAGCGCCAGCGTCGGCAGGACGACGACGAACTTCAGCCCGGCCCGGATGCTCACGTCGCGGATGTAGCCGGCGATGAGCCCCGAGATGATCGCCTGCAGCGTGACGGCGTGGAAGAACAGCAGTGTCAACATTTCGATGTCGAGGCCGCCGCCGAACTGGTCGTTGCCGCTGTCGGCGGCCTGCTGGGTCAGCCCGGCCATCGTCTCGAGGAACCTCACCTTCAGCAGCGCCATCACGCCCAGAAGCGTCACGTAGGTCATCAGGATGATGACCATCTGCATCCGGGTGCGGGACTTGCGGTCCCGCTCGATGTCGTCTTGGTTCTCGGAGGCCTGGGCGGCCGTCGACAGCACCCGCGTGATCTGGCTGGACGCCTCCTGGGCCTTGCTGATGAGCTTCACCGTCCGGGCCATCCGGGGGACGTGGTAGCCGTTGTTGAACTCCCGCAGCGCCGTCTTCAGGCTCGTCCCGTAGTTGACCTTCGCGTACATCGTCCGGAACTCCCCGGCCAGCTGTCCGGAGGAGGTCTCGGCGACGACGTTCAGCGACTCCAGAAGCGTCATCCCGGTGTCGTTGGCGCTGGAGAGCTTCCGGAGGTTGTCCGAGAGGTCGTTCGTGATGGCGCTGGACCGAGCCGCCGATCAAAAGCAGCGACAGCGGTATCGTCAGCGGCAGCACCGCGAGCGGGTGGTCCCGGAAGAACAGGTGTGGCGCCCGCAGGACGCTGCCGACGCGGTAGATGCCCTCCTTGGACTTCACCCGGTCGAATACCGAGTGCTCGCCGGCGTAGTCGTCGGCCAGCCCGAGATCGAACATCCCGTCGGAGGCGCCGACGATCTCGCCGCGGTCGTCCCGGAGGTAGCCGTCGCCGACCTCGTCTTGGACGACCGTCGACAGCAACACCAGAAAGCCCACGCCGATGAGCGGGATCAGCCCGTACACCGTCCCGTACAGCAGCATGTCGTTGGCCTCGCCCAGCATCGACATGATGACGAGGATGATGATGAGCAGCAGCGGGAACAGCGACAGCGTCATGTACATCTCGCCGAACAGCTCCAGGGTCTCCAGGACGAGTTCCTGTTCCTGCTTGGAGGTCCGCATGTGCTTTTCCTTCTGGTCCTCGAGGAACTGCTCCATGTCTCCCCCGGAGTTGATGATCGACAGCATGTCCGTCAGGAACTGGCTCAGCTCGTCGGACGGCGTCTGGACGGCCTGGTTGCGGATGGCCGTCCGGTAGTCGGTGTCGAAGTACTCCGTCTCCAGGACGATGGACTGGAACTCCTGGGCCACTTCGCCGTACGTGTCGTCGGCCTTCGCCATCGCCTTCAGGATCTCCAGTTGGTTGAGCCCACCGACCGACAGGGCATACATGAAGGAGACCGAATCGGACAACAGCACGTTTATCTCGCGTTTGCGGGCGCTGGCGTCGAGATACGGTTTGCCCACCATGCCGCCGAAGCCGGCGCCGAAGCCGGCCGAGCCGAACAGCAGCCCCGAAACGGCGACGATGAACGGGAGCTTGAGGCGCTCGACGATGCCCAGGTACGGCTCCGACAGCGGGAGGTTGAGGAAGTTCGGCGGCTCCGTGATGAGGAAGGAAACGACCGCCCAGCCGACGGCGGTGCCGACGAGCCACAGCACGGCCCCGACGAGCACGCCCACCCCGAGCGCCCGCGAGAGGTATATTTCGACGGTCCGGGGGACCCGCGCCTCGGCGAGCTTCGTTTCGACGGTGCCGACGAAGTTGCTGTCGTCGCCGAACAGCCGGGCGTACAGCGGGTAGAACGCGTCCGCCAGGCGGTCGTCGCTCGACCCCGCACCGGTTCTACCCGCCGACCGGAGGCTCACGACCCCTCGCCTCCGACCCCGTCGTACCCGCCGTCGAAGAGAGCGTCGCCGCCGTCGGTCGTCGCCTCGCCGTCGTCCGGCCCGTCGGTCTCGAAGGAGAAGCCGCCGTCGAGCCCGTCGTCAGCATCATTGCCGAGGTCCGACCCGGGCTCGGGCTCGATGTCGTCGGCGCCGTCGAGTTCGAGCGCGTCGGCGACGTCGGTCTCGACGGGCTCCTCGCGGTACTCCGACAGGAGGTCGTCGCCGTCCCGGAGGACACCTTCGGCCTCGGCGAGCATCTCCTCGCCGGCCGTCGGCCGCGGCACCATCGCCTCCTTTTCCGGGTCGATGTCGATCTTCACCGATTCCATCTCCCGGAGGTCCTCCAGGGACCGCTCCAGCTCCCCGGTGGCGATGAGCCGCAGAATCGAGTCGGGGTCGTTCATGAACGCCTGCAGCGTCGCCGCCACCTGCGTGTACGTGTTGAGGTCGTGTTTGATGAGGTACGCCAGCACGATCCGCCGGATGAACACCTCGCGGTCGAGCCGCTCGCGGGACCAGCCGCGGTCGAACTGGATCTCATCGAGGGTGTTCGACTCGCCCATCTGGAGGAACTCGTCGGTTTCGGCCTGCCACTGGTAGACATCCTGGACGTTGATCTCGTCGTTCTCGGGGTCGTAGTGGTTGATCTCGGTCAGCACCTTGTTCCGGCGGACCTTGTTGCCCTGCACGCGCGTTTGGGTCTGGATGGACACCAGATCCAGCGCCGTGAACATCGTCTTCGAGACGTTGATCGGGTCGGTGGTGAACCGCTTGATCACCTCGCCGACGGAGTCGGCGTGGAACGTCGTCAGCGTGGTGTGGCCGGTCGACATCACCTGGAACAGCGTCCGGCCCTCCTCGCCACGAATCTCGCCCATGACGATGTACTCGGGTCGTTGTCGCAGTGCCGCTTCGAGGAGGTCGAACTCGTCGACGTCGCCCTTGTCGCCCTCGCTGAACGACGGGCGGGTGACGCTGGCGATCCAGTTACGCTGGGGGAGTTCGACCTCGCGGGTGTCTTCGATGGAGACGATCTTGGCCTTCGAGGGGATGAACAGCGACACCGCGTTCAGACTGGTGGTCTTGCCGGAGGCGGTGCCGCCGGCGAAGATGAGACTCTTGTGGTTCTCGATCGACAGCCACAGAAAGGCCATTTCCTCGAGGGAGAAGGTGTGCCAGTTGATGAGATCGACGGGCGTGAAGGGGACGTCTTTGAACTGCCGGATGGTGTAGTTCGTCCCGTGGTCCGACACCTCCCGGCCGAGCGTGAGCTGGGACCGCGAGCCGTCGGGCAGGGTCGCGTCGACCTGGGGGTTCCGCTTGGAGATACCCTTGCCGGACCGCTGGGAGAGCTTCACCACGAAGTCGTCCAGTTCCTCCTCGCCGTGGTAGACGTTGGTGATGATCTGCTCGTAGTCGGAGTGGTAGACGAACACCGGGGAGTTGTAGCCGTCGCAGGAGAGCGGGCCTCGACACCCTGTAGCCCCTCGTCGTCGGCCTCGTCGCCGACGACGGCACCCATGACGCCGCTCAACAGCCCGCCCTCGTCCGGCTCGGCGCCGTCGTCGTAGAGGTCGTACCGTTCCAGCAGTTCGTGGGTCTCCCGCTCGATGACGCCGGCCCGGGCGTCCTCGCTGCCCTGGACGACCACCTCGTCGCTGGAGTACTTGATCGCGGTTTTCAGCTTCCCGGAGAGGAACTCCCGGAGGTCGCCCTCGATGGGCGTGAGGTGCGGTTCGATGAGGTAGTATTTCTTTTCGTTTTCCTTCTCGGAGTGGAAGATGACGACGAAGGCGTACGGCTCGTTCACCCAGTAACGCTCGACCTCTCGGAAGTGACTCTTCTTCTCTTGCGGGACGGACTTCTCGAGGTCGTAGCGGTTGACGACGGTGGACGTGCCGCCGGGGCCGGTGAAGAAGTCGTCCTCGTCGAGGGCCGGCCGGACGTCGACGGTCCGTTCGTCGACGCGGTCGGCCAGCCGCGAGGCCAGCGCCCGGGCGCCGTCGACCAACGCGGCGTCGTAGTCGCCGGCGCCGGCCCGCTCCCGGAGCGCCTCGGGGTCGTGGTCGGTGCCGTCCGGCGATTCCCGGCCGGCCGCGACCGACGCGGGCGGCTCGCTCGTCTCCACCGTCCCGTCCGCGTCATCGATAGCCATTGACCCGGCGTACCGACCCGCCGGTAAAGAAGGTTCACTCGGTTTCCAGACGCGAGTCGGCTCCCCCTACCCGAGAAACCGCTCGATGCGGTCCATCGCATCCCGCAGTTCGTCGAGTCCGGCGGCGTACGACGCCCGGAGGTGGCCCTCCCCGCCGGCGCCGAAGGCGGTGCCGGGCACCATCGCCACCGACTCGGCCGCCAGCAGCTCCTCGGCGAAGGCCTCGGCGTCGTCGCCGGGACACTCCGGGAAGACGTAGAAGGCGCCGGTCGCCTCGAAGCAGTCGACGCCCATCTCCTCGAACCGCGACAGCACGAAGTTCCGCCGGCGGTCGTACTGCTCGCGCATCTCGGCGACGGCCTCCCGGCAGCCGTCCAGCGCCTCGATGGCGGCGTGCTGGGCGGTCGTCGGCGCCGACAGCATCGTGTACTGGTGGACCCGGTTCATCGCGGTGATCACCTCGCTCGGCCCGAGCGCGTAGCCCAGCCGGAGGCCCGTCATTGCATATGCCTTCGAGAAGCCGTTGAAGACGATCGTCCGCTCGCGCATGCCGTCGAACGTCGCGATCGAGACGTGGTCGCCCTCGTACGTGAGGTCGGCGTAGATCTCGTCGGACAGCACCGCGAGGTCGTGCTCCCGGCAGAAGTCGGCGACGGCGGCCATCTCCGACCGGTCCATCGTCGCGCCCGTCGGGTTGTTCGGATAGCAGTACAGCAGCAGGTCCGCCTCGTCGGCGCCCGCGGCCGCCAGCGCCGCCGGCGTGAGCGCGAAGTCGTCGGCCGCGCGGGTCGGCACGTCGAGCACCTCGCCGCCGGCGAAGGTGACCGCCGGCCGGTAGGAGACGTAACACGGCTGGGCGACGGCGACGGTGTCGCCGGGGTCGACCAGCGCCCGGCAGGCGACGTCGATGGCCTCGCTGGCGCCGGCGGTGACGAGCACCTCCTCGTCGGGGTCGTAGTCGAGGTCCCACCGCCGGGCGTTCGCCGCGATGGCCGCCCGCAGCTCCCGCTTGCCGCGGTTGGCGGTGTATGAGGTCTGGCCCCGTTCGAGGGCACCGATGGCGGCCTCGCGGGCGGCCCACGGCGCCGAGAAGTCCGGCTCGCCGACGCCCAGCGAGATGACGTCGTCCATCTCCTCGGCCAGTTCGAAGAACCGCCGGATGCCCGACGGCGGCACCGACCGCACGCGCTCGGAGGGGTCGAAGGTCATGGCGTGACCGACAGACGGTCGTCGTCGTCGCCGTCGTCGAAGCGGTGACCGCTCTGCTTGTACGTCTCCATGATGTAGTGGGTGACCGTCTGGGTGATCTCCGGCAGCGGCGCTACCTTGTCGCTGACGAACCGCGAGACCTCCCGCATCGAGTCGCGCTCCACCTCCAGGGCGAAGTCGTAGTCGCCGGAGACGAGCCGCAGCCCCTCGACCTCCGGGAAGCCGGCGAGTCGGCGGGCGACGTCCCGG
The DNA here is from genome assembly GCA_003022945.1 of Halobacteriales archaeon QS_8_69_73. GTDB lineage: Archaea > Halobacteriota > Halobacteria > Halobacteriales > Haloarculaceae > Natronomonas. Next base: position 30,751 of record PXRZ01000009.1, read on the forward strand.
TAGCTCGTCTCCCGATCCAGCGTTACGTTACACTCCACGTGCGCTCGGACCCGCTCGTCGTCGTCGACGACGGCGTCCCAGTCGACGACCGCGGTGTACCCCCGGATGACGCCGCGGTCCTCGAGGTCGGCGATGGCCTCCTCGACCGCCGCCTCCGAGCGGTCGGTCAGCCGCGCGATGTCCGCCGTCGAGTGCCGCGCGTCCTCGCTCAGCAGCTCGAGGATGTCTCGATCGTCCATGTTCGACACCACGGAACCACGGACTAAAGGGTTGGGCGGCCGCGTCCGTTCCTGCCGGCCGCCGCGGCATATAAGGCCGTAGGTTGGCATATTATTTCTCGATACTCTTATTATGGCCAGGAACGCAGCCGGCGTATGCAGCAACACGCGCTGCGAACGGCACTGACCCTCTACGCCGACGGCACCCTGAGCCTGAAGACGGCCGCCCGACGGGCCGGCGTCGCTCCCGACCGGCTCCGCCGCGCCGCCGCCCGCCGCGGCCGCGACCGCGGCCGCGACCACACGGTCACCGAGGCCGAACGGGTCACCGTCGGCGCCGACTGAACGCAACGGGTTAATCCCGGCGAGCCGAACCCGCCGGCGTGTCGTCGCGCGCGCCGGTCGTCGTCGCCCTGGTCGCCGGCTCCCACGTCGTCAACCACGCCTTTCTGCTCCTCCTCGTCCCCGCCTTCCGGCCGCTGCGCGCGGAGTTCGGCGTCTCGCTGGCCGCCCTCGGGGCGGCCGTCGGCGTCGTCAACGCCGTCGTCACCGCCGGGCAATTGCCGCTCGGCTACGTCTCTGACAGCTACAGTCACGGCGCCGTTCTCGTCGGCTCGCTGGCCGTCGGCAGCGCCGGGGCGGCGCTGGCGGCCGTCGCTTCCTCCTACGGCGCACTGGTCGGCGCCGCGGCGGTGATCGGTGCCGGCGTCGCCGGCCACCACCCGGCTCACTACCCGCTCCTCTCGGCGGCCGTTTCCGACACGTACCGGTCGCGGGCCTACAGCGTCCACGGCTTCGCCGGCGCCGTCGGCCTCGCGGTCCCGTTCGCGGCCGTCCCGGCGGCCGTCGCCGCCGGCTCCGGCTGGCGGGCCGCCTTCGGCGCCGTCGCGGCCGTCGGCGGCTGCTACACGGTCGCCGCCGCCGTCGCCGTCCGGCGGCTCCCGCGCGAGTTGACCCGCGCCGGCGCCGAGACGAACGAGACGGGCGACCGCCGGCCGCGGGCGCTTTTCGCCCGACTCGGCGGCTACCTCCGGTCGGTCGTCGCCGCGCCGCTGGTTCTACTGCTGACGGCACTGTGGTTCGTCAACAGCGCCGCCGCCTGGGGCGTCCGGACCTACGCCGCGACGGCGCTGGACGCCGGTTACGGCCTCGAGGCCGGGACCGCCTCGCTCGTGGCGGGCGCGATGCTGGCCGTCGGTGCCGTCGTCCTGCTGGCCGGCGGTTCCCTCGGCGACCGCCTCGGGCCGACGCCGCTGCTGTACGCCGGCTACGGCTCGCTGGTCGTCCTCGCGGCCGCGGTCGGTTCCGGGCGGCTCCCGATCGTCGGGGCCGTTGGCGTCGTCGTCCTGCTGGCGGCGACGATCGACCTCTCGCGGCCGGCGCGGGCGGCGCTGACCGACGTCGCCTCCGCCCGCGGCGACGTCGGCAAGAACTTCGCGCTGATGACCGTCGGTATCTCCGCCGGCGGCGCGGCCGCGCCGCCGCTGTACGGCTACGTCATCGACGCGGCGGGCGTCGAGACGGCCTTTCTGGCGGTCGCGGCGACGGCCGCCGTCGCGCTCGGGCTCTCGGTCGCCGTCGCCCGCGCCGCCGGCTGATCGTTACCAGCCGGCCTGGCCGTAGATGAGGTTCCGCTGGATCTCATTGGCCCCCTCGTAGATGACGGGGATGCGGACGTCGCGGTAGATCCGGGAGATGCGGTTTTCCGTCAGCACCGACCGCCCGCCGTGCAGCTGCATGCCGCGCTCGGCGCAGTCGGTGGCCGTCTCCGTCGCCTTCACCTTCGCCATCGCGGCCCAGAGGCCGGCGTCGTCGTTCGCGGCGACCCGGTCGGCGGCCTCCCAGGTGAGCGTCCGGGCGGCCTGGAACTCCGTCAGCATGTCCGCGAGACTGTGCTGGACCGCCTGGAACTCGGTGATGGTGCGGTCGAAGGCGGTGCGGCCGTGGGCGAAGTCGGCGGTCTCCTCGATGGCCGCCGCCGCCAGCCCGAGGCCGTGGCCGCCGACGACGACCCGACCGTGGTTGAAGAACTCCGCCAGCACGTAGAAGCCGGTCCCCTCGGCGCCGATGAGGTTCTCCTCGGGAATCCGGGCGCCGTCCAGCTCGATGTGGGCCTGCTTGGAGGCCCGAAAGCCCATCTTCTCGGGGATGTGCTCGGCGTCGTAACCGTCGACGTCCGTCGGCACGATGAACATCGAGTAGTTGCCGTACCGGTCGTCCGGGTCGTCGCCGGTCTTGGCGTACAGCGTCACCCAGTCGGCCTCGACGCCGTTGCCGACCCAGTACTTCTCGCCGTCCAGCACCCACTCGTCGCCGTCCTTCCGGGCGGCCGTTTGCATGCCGGCGAGGTCCGACCCCGTCTCCGGCTCCGAGACGGCGAGTCCCGACAGCGTCTCGTGTTCGGCCACCGGCCGGAGGTACTCCTTCTTCTGGGCCTCGTCGCCGTACTCCTCGAGGATCTTCGTCCCGAAGCTCGCCAGCTGCAGCGTCAGCGCGATGCCGGCGTCGGCGCGGTACAGCTCCTCGGCCATCGCCAGCAGCTCGTGGAGGTCGAAGCCACGGCCGCCGTACTCCTCGCCGATGTCGCCCGCGACGAGGCCGGCGTCCATGCCGGCCTCCAGCACCTCCCAAGGGTAGTCGCCGCGCTCGTAGTACTCCGCGGCGACCGGCTCGATGTGCTCCTCGGCGAACGCCCGCGTCTCCTCCTTGACGTCGTGTGCGCGCTCCGGCACCGGCCCGGCATCTAACAGTTTCATCCTACCTCGAACGAAAGGCTTCCAGCGTTAAATACCGACCGCCGTCAACTGCCGGTCGGAAAGACTGGATGGGGCGAAGCGTTCCAGGTTCAGTCGTCGTTCGGGGCGGCTTCCTCCGGCACCCGGCCCTCGACCAGCGACTCGTCGGTGTGCCGCTCGCGGATGTCCTTCTTCGAGAACTTCCCGGTCGCCGTCTTGGGGATCTCCTCGATGAACTCGACGTTGTCCGGCAGCCACCACTCCGGGTAGTCCTCGCCGAGCATCTCCGTGATCTCCGCCTCGAGCGTCGACTCGTCGGCGCCGTCGGCGGGGACGACGAACGCCACCGGTCGTTCCTGCCACCGTTCGTGGGGGACGCCGACGACCGCCGCCTCCGCGACGTCGTCGTGGGCCATGACCGCGTTCTCGAGCTCGACGGAGGAGATCCACTCTCCGCCGGACTTGATGACGTCCTTCGCGCGGTCGACGAGCGTGATGTACCCTTCCTCGTCGACGGTGACGACGTCGCCCGTCTTCAGCCACCTGCCGGAAGACGTCCCGTCTTCCGACTCCCCGCTCGCTCCGCTCGTGGGGACGTCCTCGAAGTCCTCCTCGTTGGCCTCCGGGCGCTTGAAGTACTCCGTCGTCACCCAGGGACCGCGAACCCACAGCTCGCCGAAGGCCTCGCCGTCCCACGGCACCTCCTGGCCGTTTTCGTCGATGACTTTCATCTCCAGGCCGGGGACGAGCATCCCTTGTTTGGCGCGGTGTTCGAGTTGGGTGCCGTAGTCGGCGTCCTGAAGGCTGGACTTCAGATGCGACACCGAGCCGATGGGCGACATCTCGGTCATGCCCCATGCGTGCAGCAGCTCGACGCCGCGGTCGTCGAACCACCGGATCATCGACTCCGGGGCGGCCGACCCGCCGACGACGACGGTATCGAGCGCCGAGAGGTCGAGATCGTTGTCCTCGGCGTACTCCATCAGCCCGAGCCACACCGTCGGGACGCCGGCGGTGATGGTGACGCCTTCCTCTTCGATGAGCGCGGCGACGTCCTCGGGGTCCGGCGACGGTCCCGGGTAGACGTGCTTGGCGCCGCCGGCCGTCGCGGTGAAGGGCATCCCCCAGGCGTTGACGTGGAACATCGGCACCACGGGCATCACGACGTCGTCGTCGGCCATCGGAATACCCTGCGGCGTCAGCGTCGCCATCGTGTGGCTCCACAGCATCTCGTGGGTGTACTCGATGCCCTTCGGGTTGCCCGTCGTCCCCGAGGTGTAGCACATGCCGGCGGGTCGCTCCTCGTCGAGAACCGGCCAGTCGTACGCCGTGTCGTGACCCCCGAGGAACGACTCGTACGGCGTCGCCTCGACGGCGTCGGTCTCCGACGACGACATCACCACGAGGTCGACGCCCTCGAACTCCGGGGCATCGGCGGCCGCCGACGCCAACTTCGGCGCCAGCGACTCGTCGACGAAGATCAGCTCGTCGTCGGCGTTGTCGACGATGTACCGGATGTGCTCGTCGGGCAGCAGCGGGTTGATCGTGTGCAGTTGGGCGCCGATGGTCGGCACCGCGAAGTACGTCTCGAAGTGCCGATGGTGGTTCCAGCAGAACGTCCCGACGCGGTCGCCGGCCTCGATGCCGTGGGCCTCGAGGGCGTTGGCCAGCTGTGCCGTCCGGTCGTCGTACTCGTCGTAGGTGTACCGCTCGATGCCCTCGTGGGTCCGGGAGACGATCTCCGTGTCGGGGTAGAGGTTGGCGGCGCGCCACAGGAAGGGTCGAAGGGTCTGATCGGTTGCTCCAGGCATCCACCGCACGTACGGCGACTCGTAACTTGGGTCTTGTCACCGTTTGCCTGGCGGCGTTCAGGTAAGGAATCGAGAGGACAGAACGCGGGAGAAAGCCCTCGGCGCTTTCGACTCCCGCGACTCGCTGCGCGCTTCGGGCGCGTTGCGCCCTGCAGTGCTTGCGTCGTCGGAGTTCGTCGAGAGCGCCTCGCCCTTTCAGTCCGCCAGGAGTCGGGGTCGTAGCCGGCAGAAACTGGCTTGTCAATCGGATTCTTATCTGAACACTACCGTTTCTCTCGACTACCCCTACCGGCGCCGCCGGCTGACCGCCAGCCCCTCCCCGAGCGGCAGCAACGTCGTCTCGAAGGCCGAGTCCGAGCGGACGTGTTCGAGGTAGTCGGCGACGCCGTGAACCGCCTCGCCGCCCCCGCCGCCGTCCTCGACGATCTGGTCGTATATCTCCCCGAAGTCGAAGGGTCCAGCAGTGGTGTTGTCCGCGACGACGACGCCGCCGACGGACACCGCCTCGCGTGCGGCCTCGAAGGCCTCGACGTAGCGGTGCTTCTCGTTGTCGATCAGGACGACGTTGAAGGGGCCGTCGTAGTCGTCGACGGTCTCGATGGCGTCGCCGAGTTCGAACCGCATCGTCGCGTCGAAGTCGCCGCGGGCGAGGTAGTCGCGGGCGTCGGCCAGCTCGTCGGCGTCGACCTCGGTGAGGACGAGCTCGCCGTCGGCCGGCAGGCCGACGGTCGGAAAGCCCGTCTCTGCGGCCCGACCGTCCATTTCATCGAGAACGGCGTCCGGCTCCGGCCCGACCGCCGCCGCGAACGTCTCCACGTCGTCGGACACGGTCATACTGGCCACGTCGCGGCCGCGCCGCAAAAGCGCTCGGCCGCCGTCCCCTACTAAAATCACCGGATATGTGCCCCGATACGCTCAGGTACCCTCCGGTCGAACGAGAAATCGGGGGGAAAACGATGCAAGAGAAACTGTTGCGGTCCATCGACGACCGCCTCGACGAACTCCGTACCGAAACGGGTGAGGAACGGTCCCGCGAGATCAGACAGCTCCAGCAGCTGGTCGTCGGCGTCCGCGAGGCCGACGAGCGGGACGGCGACTGAGCCGGCGGCGCGACCGGCCGTTCGCGGACCGCCGTAGCGGCCGGTAACGGAGAATTCGGCTCTAAACAGCCGGTAAGTACTTAACAGCCCGCTAAATAACTCCAGAAGCTGAGCATGAGCGATAATCCAGACCCGAACGAGCCGAACACCTCGGCCGACGAGGAGTTCGACTTCGAAGAGGAATCGTCCAGCCAGGGGGTTCGAGACGAACAGGAGCGCCGCCTCGAAGAGATGGAACAGCGGCTCGAGCGGAAGGAATCGGAGCTGAACGAGCGAGAACAGCGGCTCGAGCGGGAGGCGTCCGAACTCAACGAGCGTGAGGACGACCTGCTCGGGCGCCGCGAGGAGGTCGTCGGGCTCCGCGAGGAGGTCGAGGCGCTGGAAAGCGACATCGAGGACCGCAAACAGCGGCTCGACGAGCGGGAGGTATCCATCGACGAACAGGAACGGGAGCTCGAAGAGCGGAGCGCCGAGCTGGCCCGAAAGGAACAGACCCTCCAGAACTACGTCGACGACCAGCTGGCGGGCCTCGAGAACGAGCTGACCGAGACCGTCCGGACGGCCGTCGACTCGTCGATGCAGAACGTCGAGGGCGGCGACGTCGACGAGGAGAGGCTCACCCGGACCGTCCGGAGGGCCGTCGACTCGTCGATGCAGAACGTCGAGGGCGGCGGCGTCGACGATGAGACGCTCAGCCGAACCGTCCGCGAGAGCGTCGACTCCGCGATCGACGGCCGTGACCTCGGGGCGAACGGCAGCGCCTTCGGCGCCGTCCTCGGGTCGCTGCTGGCGTTCCTCGGCATCCTGCTCGTCGCCGGCGGCGTTTCCAACGCCCTGCTCACCTTCCTCGGTGAGGGCGGACTCACCATTCTCTCCGCCAACTCGACGAACTACATCGCCTCGTCGGGGCTCGTCATCATCGGCTTCGCCGCCAACCTCGCCGCCGCGGCCGGCCGGGTGTAGGGTCGACCCACCCTCGACGGATTCTTTTGGAGAGCAGTTCCCGATAGCTACCGGTTTCGCAGTTCCCTCGAGTGATGTCGTCGACGTGTCGGTGCCGCTCCGGCCGTCGCGGGCGATAGTTACCTCCCGGCGAGATCGGTCACCGCGCCGGCCAGCACGCGGGTCGCCGCCGCGCAGTCGGCCCAGTCGGTCCACTCCCGCGGATTGTGGGAGACGCCGTCCCGCGAGGGCGCGAACACCATCCCCGCGTCAGTGACGTCGGCGACGTAAATCGAGTCGTGGGCGGCCCCCGAGTGCAGCGACCGTGTCGCGACCCCGGCCCGGTCGCCGGCCCCGTGGAGCGCGTCCCGGCACCGGTCGGCCATCGACGTCGGCGGCAGGTCGAACGGCCGAGCGAACCCGGTGTCGACGCCGCGCTCGTCGGCCACCTCCTCGAGGCCCGCTCGAATCGCGGCGACGATCCGCTCGATCGAGTCCGCCTCGACGCTCCGGACGTCGATGCCGAGCTCGACCCGGCCGGGGACGACGTTCGTGGCGTCCGGCGCAATCTCAAGGCTGCCGACCGTGCCGACGGCAGCGGGGTCGGCCGCGGCGCGGTCGGTCGCGGCATCCTCGACGGCGAGCACGACGTCGCTCGCCGCCGCGAGGGCGTCCGTCCGCTCGCCCATCGGTGTCGTCCCGGCGTGGTTCGCCTCGCCCTCGATCGTCGCTTCGCAGTGGGTGATGCCGGTGACGTCCGTCACGACGCCCACCGGAACCCCGGCCTCTTCGAGTTGCGTATGCTGTTCGACGTGGAGTTCGAGCCAGGCGTCCCACCCGGCGGCGTCGAGCCGACCCTCGCCGCGGAAGCCGACGGCCTCCAGTGCCGCCTCGAGGGTCGTGCCGTTCTCGTCGCTCAGCCCGAGTGCGCTTTCAACCGGCCGGGCGCCCGCGGCCACCGACGAGCCGAGCAGGCCGTCGGCGAACCGTCCGCCTTCCTCCTCGGTGAACGACACCACCTCGACGGGCCGGGTCGGCTCGGCACCGGCGTCCTGCATCGCTCGGACGACCTCCAGGGCCGCGTAGACGCCGAGCGGCCCGTCGAAGATGCCGCCTTCCGGCACCGAATCCAGGTGGCTGCCGGCGGCGACCGGCGCCGCGTCCGGGTCGGCCGACGCGGGCGTCCACCGGCCGGAGACGTTGCCGACCGCGTCGACCCGCACCTCGCAGCCGGCGGCCTCGAGCCGGTCGCGGAGGTGCTCGCGGGCCCGTCGGTTGGCCTCGGTACCACATCGGACGGTCCGGCCCCACCGCTCGGGCGGCTCCCGGACGGTCGTGCCGAAGCCTCCGGTCGTCTCGAGGTCCTCTCGCAGGCGGTCCCGGTCGACGGCGTCGGCGACGGGCGCGTCCATGCCTCAACGTTCGCGTGGGTCGGTGAAGAGTTGTGGCCCCGCCGACCTGAATACGTATACTTGATTTCGCGTCTCCTAATGTGAGTATAACTGGACGGATTTGCCACAATTGTCTTTGTTCGTCCCGAGCCATCCCCGGCCACGTCTATAATACAGCAAGACGATGGCGCGATCGACGGCACCGGCCTCGAACTCGACAGACGCAGCCTCGTCCTGGCTACGGGCGCCGCAGCCAGCGCGGGACTCGCCGACGTCGGTGCGAACGGGGTAGCGGTCGCGGACCTCGAGTACGGGCCGCGGTATCCCGCCGAGATCGACGAAGGTATCGAGAAGCCGACGGCGACCCGGATCTTCCCGGTGTACGATTATTGTAACGGCAAGTACGTCCGGGACGGCTCGCGGACGTGACAAACGATCAAAGATACGGGCAATTGCCGTGAGAACTACTCCCGCCACTTGATCGAGCAGCCGCGGGCGGGCCGGAACGCCTCCGTCGGCGTCTCGTCGGCGAGAACGGCCTCGACCGCCGCGCGCATCTCGAAGCCCGACTCGCCCGACGGCTCGGCGTCGGGGCTCGTGGCGTCGTCGAACCGGCCGTGGTAGGCCAGACGGAACTCGCCGTCCTCGCGTCCGAAGAGGAACGGGTCGGGCGTGCAGACCGCGCCGTAGGCCCGCGCGACGTCCTGTGACTCGTCCCGGAGGTAGGCGGTGACGTCGATCTCGCCGGCTTCGACGCGGTCGACCATCCGTTCGAGGGAGTCCTCCGGGTACGCCTCGGCGTCGTTGGGGTTGATTGCGACGACGGCGAGGTCGTCGTAGTCGGCGGCGACGGCGTTCATCGCGTCGTACGTCGCCTGCGCGTACGGACAGTGGTTGCAGGTGAAGACCACGAGCAGCGCCTCGTGGTCGCCGAACTCCGCGAGCGTGTGCGTCTCGCCGTCGGTTCCCGGCAGTTCGAAGTCGGGCGCGACGTCGTCGGTCTTGAGGGCGTCGGACTCGGATTCGAGCGCGACCATACCGACTGTAATAGCGCCGGCCACTAAAGCCGCCCGTGACGGCGCCCGGAACGGCCGGGAGGAGCAGTCGACTGTCGACCATCATCGGGCGTGGATCTTGACCTGGACCCGGACCCGGATCTGGAGCTCACGCGGCGGACCGTCGCGGTCGGCGCCGCAGTGCCGCTCCCGACGGCGGCCGCGGCCGTCTACGACGCGCCGCGGGTCGCCGGCGCCGACGGCGCCTTCGGCGAGGCCACCGCGGAGACGGCGACCGTCGGGACCGACGGCGAAGCCGAGCGGGTCGCCCTGGCGTTCCTCTCGACGACCCGGACCGTCGAGACGGACCTGCCGGCCGGCGAGGGGGGTTAACCGTCGCCGGCCGCAACGGCCGGCATGGACGTGCACCTGCTCGATAGGGGACGCATCCACGCCGACCTGAACTTCGCCCTCGACGGGACGGCCGTCGCGACCCACGACGACCGCAACCCCGACCTCGAGTACGCGGCGTTCGCGGTCTGGAACCTGCTGATCGACGGGCCGGAGGCGACCGTTCTGTGGGACACCGGCTCCCACCCGGCGGCGGCCGACGGCCACTGGCCGGCGCCGCTGTACCAGGCCTTCGCCCACCCCGACGCCGCCGAGCGGGACCTCGAGACCGCCCTCGGGGAGGTCGGCTACGCGGTCGACGACGTCGACGTCGTCGTCCAGTCACACCTCCACCTGGACCACGCCGGCGGGCTCCACCACTTCGAGGGGACCGACGTACCCGTCTACGTCCACCGACGGGAGCTAGAACACGCCTACCTCTCGGCGAACACGCCGGCCGGCGGCGACGCCTATCTCGCCGCCGACTTCGACCGCGAGTTGGACTGGCGGGTGGTCGACCGGCGCCGCCGCCACCTCGTCGACGGCGTCGAACTGCTCCACGTACCGGGTCACACGCCCGGTCTGCTCGGCGCCCTCGTCGAGCGGGACGACGCCGCGGATCTGTTGATCGCCGGCGACGCCGCGTTTCTCGAGGCCAACTACGAGGCCGAGCGCTCGATGGGCGCAAGCCTGCTGTTCGACTCCCGGGCGGCCGCCGACAGCATCGCCTTCCTCAAGGACGTCGAGCGGCGCAACGACGCCCGGGTGATCTACGGCCACGATCCCGAGCAGTTCGAGCGGCTGCGCGGGTCGCTCTGAGGGGCTCGCCTCCGTTGGCATCCGCCGCCACGAGTCGGCGGGGCGGCGGCGGTTCAGGCGACGACCTCGGAGACGAGCCCGGCAACGGCGGCGACGGCCAGCGGTCCCGCTATCGCCGACAGTGGGGGGCCGACCCCGGCGACGGCAACGAGATACGTCCCGGCGACGGCGACGGCACCGACCGGAACCGCGACCCGGACCGCGACCCGTCGTGACGGTTCCGTCCGCGAGTTCGCGATCCCGCCGGCCAGCAGGACGCCGCCGACGGCGGCGATCAAGAGGGCGGCGACCGACAGGAACCGCGGGAAGAACAGCCGGTAACTCCCGAAAAGCGCCTTGGCAACGAAGAAGGGCGGGTTGGCGACGACGACGCCGACGAACGCGACTGCGACCAGCAGCCCGCCGACGTCGCCGGCGCCCACGGCGGTCGATCTTTGTTGTGCGTCGTCCACGACAGCAATGATTCGATCGTTCGAAAAATACCTTTGTGTAGGCTCGACGCGTCGCCGTGCTCCGGGCCCCGATCCGATTCTAGCGGTCGTACCAGCCGTCGGGGGTGTCGTCCGTCTCGGCGGCGTCGATTCGGAGGCGGTCGCGCTCGACGTCGATGCGGCCGTCGAACACCTGTGCGAAGGTGTGGACGACCTGTCCCTCGTGGGCCGGCGGCGTCATCAGGAACAGTCCGAGGCCGTCCTGCCGCCGGATGTGGGCGGTGAGGACGCTGAGAAAGCGGAAGACGGCGGCCTCGTCGGCGTAATACAGCAGCGTCGTCACGGAGTCGACGACGAGCGTCGGCTCCTCGACGGAGCGGAGGAACTCCGAGACCGGCATCGAGACGCCGGTGAGGTCGGACGGCGAGGCGATGCTGCCGGTGCCGCCGGACTCGGTCGGCGAGCAGTCGATGACGGCGGAGACGTCGGACAGTGCCTCTCGGCGGAGCCGTTCGAGACCCCGCCGGCCGGCGACCAGAAGCGTCTCGCCGTCGCGGGTGCCGCCGACGGCGTCGACGAACGAGGTCGTCCCGGCCAGCGGCGGTGCGTGCACGACGTAGCTACCCCCCGTCTCGGCGAACCAGTCGTCGACGTCGGCCACGGTCTCAGTTAGATCCCCCGGTCAAAAGCCGTTTCGACGTTCTCACCGGCCGTTACCCGCGCCCACAGCACCAGCACCGACGGCAGGACGAACAGCGACGCCAGGTAGGCGTAGAAGACGCTCAACGCCGTCAGAAGGCCGAACTGTCCGATGGCGGGGAACAGCGACAGCACGAGCACGCCGATGCCGAACACGGTCGTCAGCATGCTCCCGGTGAGCGCGCCGCCGGTGCCGGCGACCGTCCGATCGACGGCCTCGTACAGTTCGACGCCGTTTTCGACGTACTCGTCGGCGAACCGGTGGGTGATGTGTACCGAGTAGTCGATACCGAGCCCGATGGTGATGGCGAGAAGGGTCGCGGTGAAGGCGTTGAACGACAGCCCCAGCAGTCGCATCGAGGCGGCGACGAGACAGACCGTCACGAGGATGGGAACGACGTTGGCGACGCCGAGCGACGCCCGCCCGAGCAGGAGCCGGTAGGCGACGAGCAGGAACAGCGCCGCGCCGGCGAGCGCGATGGCGAGGCTGATCAGCGCCGACCGGAGGATGACCGAGGAGACGGCCTCGAAGACGACCGTCTGACCGGTGGCCGTCGCCTCGAATCGCTGGTCGTCGGCCAGCGTCCGCGCCGCGTCGGCCACCGCCGTCTGGCTCGCGTCGGCCTTCACCGTGTAGACGACGCGCGTGCTCCGGCGGTTCTCGGTCATGTACTGTGCGGCGCGGTCGCCGGCCGGCGAGTCGAACAGCGCGTCGTAGACGTCCGGGAGGTTCCGGTCGGGAATCCCGTCGCCGTCGCGGTCGTTGCGGTCGACGAGCCGGCCGAACTCGGGATTGCGGGCCGCGTGGTCGCGGATGACGGTGACGATGCTCGTCGCCTCCGCCTGCCGGTCATCGGCGACGACCGCCGCCGGCGGGTCCCGGCCGGCGCGGTCCAGCGACTCCAGCGCCGAGGCCCGCTCCATCGGCCCCTCGACGTACACCGTCACGGTGTCGGACTGGCCGGTCTCGAAGTTCGTCTCCAGGAACTCCAGCGTCGCCGCCACCCGGTAGTCGCCGGGGGCGAACGGCTCCGGCAGCGCGTCGTAGTAGTCCGGCCGGTCGGACGGCGGCAGGAAATCCTCGTCGTCGAAGCTGGTGTCGACGCCGGCCGCGTAGCCGGCGGCGGCACCGCTGACGACGAGCAGGGCGACGACGACCAGCAGCGGCGCGGTCTTGGCGATCCGGCCGCCGGCCCGCTGGAACCGCCCCAGAACGGACTCGCCGGCGCCGAGCGGCGTCGTCCCGAACGCCGGGATCGGGTAGCGGTCGCGGGCGCGGTCGAGCAGCACCTTCGCCGCCGGCAGGAACACCCCGAAGACCGCGAACGTAAAGAGGATACCGACGGCGGCGACGGCGCCGAACTCCCGGATCGGCGGCAGCTCGCTCGCGAGGTTCGCCCCGAAGCCGATGACGGTCGTCCCGGCGACGATGAAAAACGCCACGAGCACCTGGTCGGTGGTCGCCGTCATCGACTCGCCGACGCCGCGGCCCGCGGCCCGCTCCTCGCGATAGCGGTTGACCGCGTGGATGCCGAAGTCGATGCCGACCGCCAACAGCAGCGGCGGCACCGTGATGAGCACCTGGCTGAACGGGATACCGGCGAGTCCCATGAAGCCGAACGTCCAGACGAGCGCCATCCCGAGGGCGACGACCCCGAGCAGCAGGTCGATGGGGTCGCGGTACGCCACCGAGAGGAACAGCGCGATGAGCAGCACCGCCGCCGGGACGACGATGGCGAGAGTGTCGCCGATGACCGCCGAGAACTCCGCGGAGATGATGCCGGCGCCGAACACCGTGATGTCGCCGCCGCCGGCGTCGGCGACGGCGGCGACCTCCTCCTGGATGGGCGTCAGCGGGCTGGAGCCGCCCTGGCCGGCCCCTCCGGAGATCCCCGCCGGCAGCTCGTGGGTGACGACGCCGACGGTCGCCGACGCCGACGCCGACTCGCGGTTGTAGTCCGACGACACCAGCTCCGAGAACCGCGGGTTCGTCTCGTCGGCCGCCCGGACCGCCCGGCGCAGCTCGGCGTCGGTCGCCCCCTCGACGGCCCGCCGCTGTGCCGGCAGACTCTCGGCGCCGGGCTCGAGCTGGCGGGCGACAATGCGGGCGGCGCTCGAGGTGCTCTCGACGCGCAGCCCCGGCCGGTCGACCAGCCGCTCCTGCAGCTCCAGCATCCGTAGCAGTGCCGGCCGCGAGAGGACGTTCCCGCCGCGCTGGATCAGCTGGGTGCTGCCGGTGTCGGCCGCGAACGTCGGCGTGAACTTCGCGTTGACCTCGTCGAGGGCCTCCTGGGCGGGGAGGTCCTGTGCGAACTGCTGGGTGCCGGCGGTCGTCGAGATGCCGCCCAGCCCGACGCCGAACAGCGCGGTCGCGAGCAGGAACGCGACGACGACGGCCCCCGGCCGGTCGGTAATGTAACCGTCGACGACGTCGACGTACGGCTGGTAGTCGAACGGCATCTATCGCCGCCGGAGCAGGGCGGCGGCCGGGGCGAGCAGCGCGACGACCGCGACCGCCCCGAGCGGCACCACCGACAGCGGGCCGCCGTCACCCTGTTCGACGGTCACCGGCCGGCGGTAGCTCTCCGAGAGGCGCGTCTCGCCGCCGGCGTCGACGTACTGGAAGTCGACGGCGACGGGGTAGTCCTTCGCCAGCGCGTCGCTGCCGGCGCCGACGCGGAACGGCACCGTGACGGTCTCGCCGGAATCGAGGGCGGCGACGTACGCCTCGTCGTCGTCGGCCGACAGCGGGCTCGAGGCGAACAGCTTCGCCGAGACGTCCGTCACCCGCTCGTCGCGCTGGTTCGTCACCGCCAGCACGACGCGGGCGTCGCCGCCGGCGGTCACCGTCGCGTTCCGCGCCTCGACGGCGAAGGCGTCCCGTCCCTCCCGCACCGCGACGTCGAACTTCACGGAGTTGACGCTCTGCGTGCCGTCCGCCTCGTACTCCGTCTCGAGGGCGAACTGTCGGCTTCCCGCGCGGGCGGCATCGGCCGTCTCGACGTCGAAGCCGACGGTCGTCGACGCGCCGGCCTCGAGGTCGCCGACGGCTACCTCCGGCTCGATGACCTCGACGTTCGACGACGGCGGCCGGAGCCGCACGACGGCGTTCGACAGGGCCGTCGGCCCGTCGTTGCGGACCGTCACCCGGAGTTCGCCCTCCTCGGAGACCCGGAGCGACGACTCGACATCGTCGACGGCGACCGACGCCTCCGAGCGGGGTATCAGCGCCAACGACAGGTCGCCCTCGGTGCCGGCCAGGCCGTCGGCGTCGTCGTAGGTAACCGTCGCCGACATCGGGAACGCCCGGACGGTCACATCGTCGGCGACCGCGACGTCGTACCGCGTCGTCGCCGTCTCGCCGGCGCCGACCCGGCCGACGGCCGCCCGGGCGCTCGAGGCGCCGCCGACGGTCACCTGCCGACTGCCGGACTCGACGGTCACCGCGACGCCGTCGGCCGGCTCGTCGCCGACGTTCGTCACCGCAACGGTCGCGGTGCCGGCGCCGCCGACGCCGACGTCCGTCTCGACGGTCCGGGCCTCGAACCGCGGGCCCGACTCGACGACGACGTCGACGGTCCGGGTGATCGTCTCCGTCCGCTCGCTCGTCCGCTCGTAGAAGGGAAACACCCGATCCGTGTAGGAGTACGCCAGCTCGACGTCGAGCTCGTAGCTGCCCGGCTCGATGTCGTCCGGCACCTCGAGGGCGACGGTCGCCGATTTCGGGCGGCTCTCGGTGACGGAGCCGACGGCCTGCCGCCCGCTGCGGACGGTCAGCGGCGTCCCGTCGGCGTCGGCCTCGAGCTCGACGCTCCGGGCCGTCGTCACCGCCTCCCGCCAGCACGTCCAGCTCCGGCTCGCCGCCGTAGCTGCCGGTCCCGCTCTGTGCGGCGGCGACCCCGGCGAGCGAGCCGACCGACACCACCAGCACGACCGCGACGACGGCGCTACGACGCATGCGACGCCTCCGGCCGGGCGGCCGGCCGACGGCCGCGTGTGTCGGTCCGGTCGCGAGGCCGGGCCGCGGGAGAAGCTTCCATCGCTCGAAACGAGGACTCGCGAATAGATAAACTCTTTGTTCGCGAGTTCGTGGACGGACCGTGGCGACGACTCCGACCGCCGACCGGGAGGCAGCGTGACGGGGTTCAGCGACGAGGAGCGGGACCGCATCCGAAAGGCACTGCTGGAGGCCGGCCGGCAGCTGTTCGGCCGGTTCGGCCTTGAGCGGACGCGCATCGCCGACCTCACCGACGAGGTAGGCATCGGGACGAGCACGTTCTACCAGTTCTTCGATTCCAAGGAAGCGCTGTATCTGTCGATACTCGTCCGCGAGCGCGAGCGGGTCGCCGAGGAGCTGGACGCGGGACTGGCGGCGGCGCCGGACGTCCGGGCGGAGGTGCGGCTGACCGTCAGCTGCGGCTGCTCCGCGAGCAGCTCCCCGAGACGGCCGTCGAGAGCCACTTCCGGGAGGGAATGCAGGCCCAAAGCGAGCACCTCGAGCGGTGGGTCACCGACCCGTCATTCCGGGTCGACGACCCCGAGCAGCTCCAGGGGCTGTTCCGGCTGTTGGGGTTCACCGTCGCCGCCCGCGAGGAGCTGTTCGAGCCGGCCGGTGCGGTCGACCTCCACGATTCGAGCCAGGCGCTGCTCGTGGACGTGGTCGTCGACGGGCTGTTCGAGGGGTAATACCGATTACTGCGGCACTTCCCGATACGGCAGCGAAACCGAGGCTGTCTCGAGTTCAGATGTCGATTCTCTCGACGCTCGGCGGTAACGACTCGCAGTGATCGGTACGGTTACCTTGATTCAGCGAGAGAATCCCGCTCTTCAGGGCGGGCGTGAATCGCGTCGACTCAGAAGAACAACCACCGGCGGCCCCCAGCCAGATATTCCACCGGAGGTTACTTGTGCGACAAATTATACGGGCTACGTATGGCGAATCGAACGGTCACGCGCACCCACGTCGCCTCCGTCCGTAATCAGCGACAGGTGCGTGACGACCTCGATTCGCTCTCGTGAACGCCTCGAAACTCTGGAACATCGCCCGGTGGACTGCCGAGCGCATCTGGAGTGAAACGGGCTACATCCCCGGCCACGCCGAACTCTCCTCGTACCTGAAATCCAACGAACGCTACGCGGACCTCAACGCACAGTCCAGTTCGTTCGAAACGGCGGAGCCGTTTCGTGATGCCAAAAATCTTCGATTTTTGAGCACACATACCACAAGCACGGCGACCAGCATCCGCACTCGACGGTCACGTTCAAACAGGACGGCTTCAAACACGACCCCGAGAACGGACGTGTCCGGCTCTCGAAAGGCCGCAACCTCAAAGACGGGTGGAGTGACTTCATCCTCTGCGAGTACACTGCTGACCCCGACGCGGACATCGAGAACGTCCAGCAGGTCCAGGCGGTGTATGACCGCGGCGAGTGGCGACTGCACTTCGTCTGTCGCCACGAAATCGACCCGAGGCCACCGGGTGACAACGTGGCCGGTATCGACCTCGGTATCTCGAACGTCGCCGCCGTGTCGTTCGGTGACGAGGGCGTTCTGTACCCCGGCGGTGCGCTCAAAGAGGACGAATACTGGTTCCACAAGAAGCGGGCCGAATGCAACGACTCGGCGTCCGCCGAGGCCGACCGTCTCGACCGGAAGCGCAGCGAGCGGCGATCGCACTTTCTTCACGCGCTGTCGAAGGACATCGTTGAGCGGTGCGCCGAGCGCGGCGTCGGCACCATCGTCGTGGGCGACCTCTCGGGCATCCGCGACGGCGAGGACTGGGGCGACAGCGGCAACCTCGACCTGCACGGGTGGGCGTTCGACCGCTTCACGACGTTGCTCGAATACAAAGCCAACGAACGTGGCATCAACGTGGAGCAGGTGGACGAACGCGGTACGTCCAAGTCCTGTTCGGTCTGTAGTACCGAGGACGGAAGCCAGCGGGTCGAACGCGGGTTGTACGTCTGCGAGTCGTGTGAGACGGTTGCTAACGCGGACATTAACGGCGCGGAGAATATCCGCGAGAAGGTACTCCCGAGTCTCGCCCCTGACGGGGGAGATAGGGATAACGGCTGGATGGCACAGCCAGCGGTCCGCCTGTTCGACAAGTCAACGGGCCGAGTACGCCCACAAGAACAGGTTGTAGACCGCAAACCATAATACCCCAACCGCGGTCGGGAAACCGCGCCGTCGCCGGGCTGCGCCCGGCTGCCTGAGGGAGCTTCGCTCCCTCTCCGTTCACGGCGCGGAGGATGTCATTGCGGCTCCAACAGCCCGTAGGTCGACTCCAGGTGGTCGATGATCCAGTCGACGGTCGAGGGGTCGTACGTCCAGAAGCCGTAGAAGCCGCGGGACGCCCGCTCTTCGGCTAGCAGCGCGCATTTGTTGACGTCGGCGCCGCCGCCGTCGTAGACGACGAACCACGACCGCTCGATTTCGTCGGCCCGCTCGACGTGGATGGTGAGGTCGGTGTCGTGGCCGGGGACGTCGTCGTCCGGGGCGGCGTAGGCGTGGACGTCGAGCCCCCCGTCGGCCAGCCGTCCGTAGACGTCCAGCTGCTCGTCGAGCACGGAGAGCCGCTGGAAGCCGGAGTACAGCGTCCCCTCTCCGACCCGCCAGGCGCGGTCCTCGATTTCGCGGGAGGCGGCGACCATCTGGTCGCTGTGGTAGGAGGTGAACAGCGTCTCGTCGAGGTGGTCGAGAACCGGGCGGTAGGCCTCGTCGTCGAACTCGGGGTCGGCCCCGTCGTTCGGCGACACGAGCACCTCCTCCACGCCGGCTGCCGTGACGAACTCGCCGTTTTCGGCCAGCACCGCGAAGGCCGCCGGGCGGCCGCTGGGGGTCCGCTCGGCGGTCACCGTCAGGTTCCGGTCGTGGAACTGCTCGCGGAGGCTCTCGACGCGGCCATCGTCCGCGTTGAACACCCGCAGGGTCTTCTCATGGGCCTCAACCCCGGCGATGAGCTCGGTCAGCGACATCCGGTTGGGGGTACCATGACACTGTCCGTAATAAACCTGTGCCCGAGTCCGGCGATAGTGTTCAACGAGGACGAACTAGCGTCTTTCGGCGGTGATAACGGTGTTTCCGAACGCCCCCTCCCGCTCGCTATTTCCAAGGCCTCGCGCCGCAAGCGGTCGGCCCCGTTCGAGCTCCCAGCTGAGCCGGCTGACACGCCGGCTCTCGCGTAACTAAACACAGCCCTCCACGGCTCGTCACCCGACGGCCGCCGCTAGCTAAGCCTTGGCCACGTGGTCGCCGAGGCCACGCGACCGCTGGCCGATCATATTCCGTAAGCGTGTGCGTATCGGGCTCCGGCGTTCGACCCGATCGAACACACATGAATCTCGACGGGATCGACCTCGGTGGCGTCGCGGTCGCGGCCTTCGCTCATACAATCTCGACGCCGCGACGGTCACCGACGGGATGGCGGAGACGGCGCGACGGCGACGACCGGGCTATCGACAGTATCAGACGCCATCGGGCGGCTGGAGACGATGGTCGACGCCATCACAGGCCACTGGGGCGGCAACGAGCGGTCGCGGCTCGGACTGCCACGCCATGTCGGGGTCCGCCCGCGCGACGGGCCACCGCCGGCGGGGTCACCGTACCACCTATTACAGTATTGAGTGTACGAACGTATGGATAGAAAAGACTTAATTGTACCATCTGCCGTCTTTTTACCGTGAAACGAGAATTATCCGTACTGACGGATGGAGAGGGCCGGGCCGTGCGCCGCACGCCGACGGAGAGTGCCGGCCGCGACGCTCCGGGCGGATGATCGGCGCGGTCGACGACGTCCCGGAGCTGACGTTCCGGACGGAGGCGGCCGAACTGGAGATGCTCCGGGAGGAACTGGTGGCGTTCGTCCGGGAGACGGTCGCGGCGGCGGACGCCGACGGCGTGGTGGTGCTGGTCAGCGGCGGCGTCGACTCGGTGCTGACGGCGGCGCTCTGCGTCGAGTCGACGCTGGAGGGGCTCGGCGTCGACCCGACGACGGTCCAACTCCAGCCGCTGGTCGGCGTCTTCGAGGACACGGTCGCCCCGAAGATATCGACCGAGACGGACCGGCTCGCGGTCGGCAACGCCGTCGCCCGCCTGCGAATGGTCGTCGCTTACTACGCCGCCAACGCGACCGGCCGGCTCGTCTGCGGCACCCTCAACCGGACGGAGCTACTCTTTGGGTACCACACCAAACACGGCGCCGCCGCCGCGGACCTGCGACCGATCGCGGGGCTCTACAAGACCGAGGTGCGGGCGCTGGCACGGCACGTGGACGTGCCGACGGCGGTGGTCGAGCGGACGCCGACCGCCGGGCTATGGGCCGGACAGACCGACGAGGCCGAGCTCGGCGCGCCGTACGGCCTGCTGGACGTCCTCCTGCACGAACTCGTCGAGCGGGACCTCGGAATCGCCGGCACCGCCGACTCGCTGGGCGTCGACGAGTCGTTCGTCGCCCGCTACGCCCACCGGATCGTCGAGAACCGCCACAAGCGCGAGCCGGCGCCGTCGCCGAACGCCGAGGAGTCCGGCGCCGCGCTCTTCTTCGAACTCGAAGGTCGAGTCTGAGCGGCCGTCGCCCGCGCCGTGGCCGTCGTCCGCTCGTCGGGCCGGGCCTGCACACACTGATAAAGCCAGCGCCCGCAGGCAGGGGCATGATGACGAGAGCGGTCGAGGTCACGGAGTTCGGCGACGCCCGGACGATGACCGTCCGCGAGGTCGAGCCGCCGGAGCCGGAAGCGGGCGAGGTCCGCATCGAGGTGCGGGCCGCGGGGATCAACTTCGCCGACATCATGCAGCGCCGCGGCCACTACCACGGCGGCCCGGAGCCGCCGTACCGCCCGGGGATGGAGGCCGCGGGCATCATCGACGCCGTCGGCGAGGGCGTCAACCGAGAGACCGGCGAGCCGGTCGTCTCGCTGGTCGACGGCGGCGGCTACGCCGGGTACACCGTCGCGGACGCCCGCGGCCTGCTCGAGATCCCGGGCGAGATGGGCTTCGAGGCGGCCGCCGGCTTCCCCGTCCAGTGGCTCACCGCCCACAACTGCCTCTTCGAGTGGGGCGACGTCGAGGCCGGCGAGACGGTGCTCGTCCACGCGGCGGCGGGCGGCGTCGGTTCGGCGGTGGTCCAGCTGGCCGACGAGGCCGGCGCCGAGGTGATCGGCACCGCCTCGACCGACGAGAAGCTCGCGACGGCGAGCGACTTGGGGATGGACCACGGGATCCGCTACACCGAGACGGACTTCGTCGACCGCGTCGACGAGGTAACCGACGGCGAGGGCGTCGACCTCGTGCTGGACGGGATCGGCGGCGAGACGACCGACCGGAGCCTCGACGCGCTCCGGTCGTTCGGCCGGATGGTGTCGTTCGGCGCCGCCGCCGGCGAGCCCGGCCGGCCGAACACCGCCGATCTACTCTTCGGCAACAAGACGGTCATCGGCTATCACCTCGGCCGGGCGCTCCGGCGGCAACCGATGCGCGTGATGGGCGCCGTGCCCGAACTGACGCAGCTGCTCGGCGACGTCACCCTCGAGGTACAGGTCGGCCACACCTTCGACCTCGCGGACGCCGCCGAGGCCCACCGGTTCATCGAGGATCGCAAATCCAGCGGCAAGGTCGTCCTGGTGCCATGACATCCTCCCCGGCGTGGACGGAGAGGGAGCGAAGCTCCCTCAAGCAGTCGGGCGTCGCCCGACGACGCCGGGGTTTCCCCGCACTCGGGGTCGGGCCGGTCCCGACACCGACGGAGGCAAGATTCCACCCGAGGGGTGTACTCTGGTTCGTGCTCGGTACGTGAGCCCCGCGAGGGGTGTGGCGGGTTCGGCGTCCCGACAGGGACGCGGTATCTCCTTGCACAGCGTCCGAGACTGCATCGGACGACCGCCCGCGGTTGAAGCACGGACGGACACGGGCCGTGCCATCGGCCTGCCTGCCCTTTCTGTGGTTCGAGAATCAACGATTCTCGTCATCACGAAAATCTCTGATTTTCGAACGACCACGGTGGACAGGCTCGCACGCCGACGGGGTTGGATTGGTCAGGCCGTCACCCTATCCCGTGTTGCAGGGGCAGGGGTACTGGAAGCACCGTGTGGTGCGTCTCGGCGGGAAGGACCCCAGTGTTTCCGGATTGATTTCGGCGATTGAGTTATCCTTGCATACGACCCCAAGCGGGCTAAATCCTGCGCTTGCGCCACCAAGCGCACGCGATTCACGTCCGTCCCCAGAACGCGAAGCGTTCTGGTGTCTCGGAAATCGGAGATTTCCGATGAGTCCGCAGGAACTCCGTTCCTGCGAGATGCGAACGAGACGCGAAGCGTCTCGTCAACGCCGTAAACAGCGTGGCGTCGGAGACGCCACGGGCAGACGGCGCGAAGCGCCGTCGACGGCGGGACTCTCTCGCTGTCAAAAGGTAGCTACCGCTCGTCGTCGGTGTCGCGTCTGGCGACCCGCTCGGCCTCCTCGCGGCTCATCTCCTCGCGGTGGTCGTGTTCGGCCCGGACCGCGGCGTACAGCGCCAGCGGCGCCAGCAGGCCGACGAGCACGACCACCACGAGGACAGCGCCGTGGCCGGACATCAGCCGAGGAAGACGTCGACGATGTCGCTGGAGCCGGCGGTGTCGTCGCGGTACAGCTCCGAGTAGCCGCAGTTCGTACAGGAGACGACCTTGAAACTGTTCGTCTGGATGTCGAACATCTTGCTCAGGCCACCGCCCGTCGTCGAGATGGTGCCGACCTCGGTGTCCATGTGCCCGCACTTGTCGCAGCCGTCGTCGGTACCGGATGACATGCTCGCGCTTGCGCGACGGACGTAAAGTGTCTTCTCCTGGTCGAGCCGGGGTCTTGGGCTCCCGACGACCGCTACCTCCACGGCAGCTCGAGTCCGTCGCGGCGGCCGTCGAGCGGGTCGAACCGCTCGCCGCGGCGGCGCTCGAGCCAGTACAGCAGCCGCCCGGCCCACCGGAGCTTACGAGCCTTCTCGGCGCCGACCGAGGGGTCGTCGAGGTCCCAGCCGGCGAGGACGAGCCGGTCGGCGCCGCAGGCGTCCGCCAGGAAGGCCGCCCGGTCGCCGTCGGTGAAGCCGCCAGGGTTGACGATCGGCGGCCGCGGCTCGGTCTGGGTCGTCGGCAGGACGGTCGCCGGCTCGAGGTCGGTGACCACCCGCCGGACGGCGTTGACGTTGTCGCCGTGGCCGTGGACGGCGACCGGCGTGCCGTCGGCCGCCAGCTCGCGGGTCGTGTCGGGGTTCTTGTCCAGGTCGGTGACCATGCAGTCGACGGCGATGCCGGCCTCCCGGAGGACGTCGACGGCCGTCGAGGCGGCGACGACGGCGTCGGCGCGCCGCGGTACCGACAGTTCCTCGGCTAGCGACGGGCCGGCGCCGCAGACCGCGACGATTCCCGACAGTTCGAGGTCCTCGACGGCCAGCGGTCGGCCGTCGCCGAGGGCCGCCAGAAGGGCGTCGCGGCCCCGCCGGTCGCCGGCCTCGCCGTAGCCGAACGCCGCCAGTATCGACTCGTAGGCCGGCCGCCACTCCTCGTATCGCATGCTACCGGAGTTGAAGACTGGGCCCCGAGGGCACCAAGGTACCCCTACCCGGATGTGCCCTCAGAGCATCCACCGGAACGTCCACCCGCTCTGGTATAAGCTTTCTCGTCGCGTCCGTCGCCCGTCGGTCGGTCGTCGGACTACCCGGGTCCGTCGACGGCCCGCTCGAGGGCGCGGACGGCCGTCCCGGGGGCGTCGACGGCGTTCCACAGCGAGCAGAAGGCAGCGTCGACGGCCGACGGTCTCGCTCGTCGACTCCAAGCCGGCGCCGACGACGTCGGGGCCTATCGACGAACCGATCGTCGTCGGGGCCGGGGCGGGGCCGGCCGCGTCTGCCGTTCACGCACCCACCGTTCAGTCGGCGGCGGCCGGAGCCGTATTTCGGGCGGCTGCCCGCGGACGGACGCGCTTATGAGCGGCGGTCACGAACCGACGAGTATGGGAAAGGTCTCCATCGCGCTCCGGGGGTGGCGCTTCGACGAGACGGAGGTGTTCGACGACGACGGCGAGCTGCGACCGCTCGAGGAGGTGAGCGAGGAGACGCGACGGCGGCTCGTCCGGCTGCGGGTCGTCGCCGGCGAGCCCTGTAACGTCTGTTATCTGCTCAACGGGAGCAAATCCGACTGCAACGTCGCCCGCATCGTCTACGGCGAGCCGCTCGGGGAGGTGCTGCTGTGCCCCGACCACGAGCCGGAGTTCCTCTACTGGTACCGCGAGGCCGGCGGCAGCGACCACCGCGGCGAGGAGCGGTTCGCGGACATCTTCCACGAGTGGTTCGCCGAGGGCAACCGCGCGCCCGAGGGGTACGGCGGGCTCGACCACGTCGACACCGAGCCCGACCGCGTTCCCTCGCCCGACATCGACGGGGACGTCCCCGAACTCGAGGAGGCCATCGAGGAGCTCGACGACGAGGACCTGGACGCCCTGGGAACCGACTACTCGAGCGTGACGTAAGATGCCCGAGCTAGCCGTCGCCGTCGTCGACGCCGAGACGCCGGGCAACGTCGGCAGCATCGCCCGCGCGATGAAGAACTTCGGGCTGTCGGAGCTGTACCTCGTGGACCCACCGGAGCTGGACCCCGACGGCGAGGCTTACGGCTTCGCCGGCCAAGCCCGCGAGGACGTCCTGCCGGACGCCCGCGAGGTCGGATTCGACGTTCTCGTCGAGAACTTCTACACCGTCGGGACGACCGCCGTCACCAACGAAAACGCCACCAAGCACGTCAGGTACCCGTTCGTCCGGCCGGCGGAGCTGGCCGACGAACTCGGCGGGCTCGACGCCGACGTCTGCGTCGTCTTCGGCCGCGAGCGGGTCGGCCTCACCAACGACGAGCTGGCCCGGCTCGACCGCG
Source organism: Halobacteriales archaeon QS_8_69_73 (assembly GCA_003022945.1). Lineage (GTDB taxonomy): Archaea > Halobacteriota > Halobacteria > Halobacteriales > Haloarculaceae > Natronomonas. The sequence goes on from PXRZ01000009.1 coordinate 55,176, forward strand.
TCTGTTCGGTGCCGGCCGACGAGGACTACCCCGTAATGAACCTCGCACAGGCCGCGACGGTCGTGCTGTACGAGCTCCGGGCGCTGACCGTCGAGGAGGTCCAACACCCCGACGACCCCCACGAGCGGGCCGACGAACGCGAAATCGAGGGGCTGTACGAGACGTTCGACGACTACCTGCGAGCGGTCGACCACCCCGAGGAGAAGATCGACAAGACCGAGCGGCTGTTCCGCCGACTCGTCGCCCGCGGGCAGCCGACCGGCCGGGAGACCCGGACGCTCCGGGGTGTGCTACGGCGCGGCGCGATGATCGCGACGGGCGAGGTCCAGCGACCGGACGGCCGGAACGACAGCGACGACCGCTGATGCTGACTTCTGCACTCCATTCTGAGCGGTATCCAAGCTTTTGACGGGGTATTTTGTTCAGTGGCTTCCTGTCGATCAGTTCAGGACGCCCGACCGGAGACACCAGCAACAATTATGTACACAGTGATGAATCCGATCGTCACGACGGCGATCCCACCGGAGAGGTCCGCCAGCAGTTCCAGGCTGGTAGAACGGCCGACCGCTTCGGCTCCGAGTAGGAACCCGAGTCCCCCGACGGCACCGCCGCCGACGAGGGTCGCTCTCGGACGGACCGGCTCAGGGGCGATGTACCGAGCGGCTCCAAGGATAGCAATCGATGGGACGATCGCCGCGGCAGCGACGACGGTCGGGGAAAACGGCAGGAACATTAGCGCGCCAACTGCTTGGATGACGAGGACGCCTGCGAGCATCATGAACACCTGTGTCGGTGCCTTTCCGTCAGTTCTTGCTGCTGTGTCAGGTGACCGTTCGGCTGTCGTCGCAGATGGCCATTCGCTGGCCGGAGGACTGTCTAATGTCGAAGTACCGGGATTCTGTTCCGATTCGATCTTCCGACTGTCGTATAGCAGCGTCCCACAGTGGCTCGATACAGAAGCCGAAGTCCAGAGCGCTAGCATGAAAAAAAGTGTACGCGAAGAGCCACCGACGGCCGGGAACGTTCCTGTTACGTACCTGAGCGGGACAAATACCGGCAGAGAGGCGGCGCTGAGGACGAGCGGCCCGGCAAAAATGTACCGGAGGTGCTGGGAAAGTGGGCGCAGGGAAATGGTGTCACCTATCTTCCGGACCAGTTGGATGAACCCGACGGCGAGCAGCAATCCGAGTATGGCAGATTCGGGCGAGGCATCGATTTGGGTCGCACTAAAGACGGTCACCGGTGCTGTGAGAGCAATGATTGCGAACTGTCGCCGAGTCCGGTCCGGTAAAGGGGAGACGGCCCATTGTTCAGCTGTTTCGGGATTCTCAACCATATTATGAACAAAATCCTGGCAGTGCTCGTGCATATGCGGCCCGTAATAACTTTCAGTAGGATTTCGGAGATAAATGAAGTAAAGCCACGCCAGTCCAGTCACACCAGCAACAGGAACAATCATCAACATGACGATTATGTCTACAGTGCGCTCAATCTCGATAGATATCCAAGATCCAACTGCAGCAACAGCAAGTGTCGCGAGGACTCCCCCAGCAAAAATAGCGATACCGAGTAAGATCGTGTGAGTCGCGATAGCGTAGATGAATCCGTAAAATGCAGCGAACCTTTTTGACATTCTTTGTGTATTCAATGATGAAATATTATCTTATTCGCCCTGTGATTTAGCGATAACGATAGCCTACTCAGATCGCCCGACAGCGCGCCTGTGATTTGGGTTATCTCTAAACTAACTTCTAGCGATTAGTTCTGGCAGGACAGTATCAATTACGGGGTTATTTCAAAATTCTACGGTGCTCATTATGTTTCTTGATTTCTTTGCCCGGTGCGTTCGGAAGACGGTCCGTTAGAGACGCCAGCAACGACTATGTACATAGCGATAAATCCGATCGTCATGACAGCGATCCCACCGGAGAGATCCGCCAGCAATTCCAAATTGGTGGAACGACCGACCGCTTCGGCTCCGAGTAGGAATCCGAGTCCCCCGACGGCGCCACCACCCACCAATATGGCCCTCGGACGAACCGCCTCGGGAGCGATGTACCGGGCGGCTCCAAAGATAGCAACCGACTGGGCAATCGCTGCGGCGGCGACGACAGCAGGCGAAAACGGCAGGAATATCAGCGCGCCAACTGCCTGGATGACAAGGACGCCTGCGAGCGTCACGAATACTTGGGTCGGGACCGTCCCACCGGAACCTGTCGCCGCGCCAGACGACTTCTCATCTGTCGTCGTAGATGGTCTCTCACTGGGCTGCGTGCTGTCTGTCGTTGAGGCGTCGGGCTGCTGTCCCGCGTCGATTTTTCGGCTGTCGTACAGCAGCGTCGCGCAGTGACCCGACACACAGGCCGCGATATATAATGCTATGAATGTGACGAGTCCGCTCCAGGCGAGGATATTGATGGCCGGGATCGCTCCCTGCGTGAGAACTAACATCACGAGAAATATTGGTATGATGGTGAGGCCGAGAACGAACGGCCCAGCGAAGATGTATCGGATGTGCTGTGAAAACGGACGAAGAGAGATCGTGTCGGTCGCTGTCCGAATCAGTTGTACGAAGCCGACAGCAAGCAGCAATCCGAAGAACGCAGCCAGGAATGTCGTGTCGAGCTGAGTGATGGCGAAGACGGTCACCGGTGCCCCAACCGTGACGACTGCGAGCCAGCGTCGGGTTCGATCGGGAAGCGGCGCGTCAGCCCACTGCTCGACCGCCGCAGGGTCGTCGAACGTATTGTAGACGAACCCCCGATACATGGAGTACGTCTGTGAAATCGGAAGGAAATCATCGGTCGGATCTTCGAGGTAGGTGAAGTAGAGCCATGTCAGTCCCGTTACGCTGGGAATAAGCGAGAGTACGAACAGGTGTGGCGGGCCGATGGTGGATTCAATAGACACCCGTGCCTCAAGAACATAATACAGAGCCATTACGATTCCCGCACCGAACGAATAAGAATTGAGGAGCATGAATGTGTAACCTAAAAGCATTATGACGACGCCGCCAATTGCCCTGAGTTTGTGCACGTCGCGGACGTCTTCGGGCATGTCCGAGTCCATGGTGCTGTTTTTTAGACGTCCTGCGACTCGGCTGTTACAATCACCCAGTCAGGAGACCCAATAGTGTGCTCGTTACTGGAACTGTCGTCGAACTTGACTTCTGTCGGTCCTGTCCGGAAGTTGGCTGGCAGTTCTTCGGCGTCCATGTATTCAGGTGGAGAGGTCCGATACGACACATCATAAATCCCCTTAGCAAAACGAATCTCACGTCCGGCCGCATCAAGTAACATCCGTTGACTCGGATCCCCCCCCGGAGACACCAGCAACAGCTACGTACGTAGCGATGAACCCGATCGTCATGACAGCGACCCCATCGGAGAGGCCTGACAGTAATTTCAAGCTAGTGAAACGACCGACCGTTTCGGCTCCGAGCAGGAACCCGATCCCTCCGGCGGCGCCGCCACCGACGAGGGTCGCTCTCGGACGGACCGCCTCGGGAGCGATGTACCGAGCGGCCCCCAGGATGAGAAATGACTGCAAAATTACCGCGGCGGCGACGATAGCCGGCGAAAACGGCAGGAATATTAGCGCGCCAACCGCCTGGACGACGAGGACGCCTGCGAGCGTTACGAACACCTGAGTTGGGGCCGTCTCGTCGGCGTCCGTCGCCGCGTCAGACGACCCCTCACGCGTCGTCGTGGGCGGTTTCTCGCTGAGCTGCTGTCTCGTGCCGATTTTCCGGCTATCGTACAGCAACGTCGCGCAGTGGCCCGATACACAGGCCGCGATGTATAATGCCGCGAGCGTGACGAGTCCACTCCAGGAGACGATGTCGATGGTCGGAACCGCCCCTCGCGTGAGAATTACGATCGGGAGAAACATCGGGATGGCGACGACACCGAGAATGAACGGCCCGGCGAAAATGTATCGGATGTGCTGTGAAAGCGGACGGAAAGAGATTGTATCGGTCGCCATCCGGACCAACTGAACGAAGCCAACAGCGAGCAGCAGTCCGAAGAACGCGGCTACGGACGAGGTGTCGAGTTGGGTAACGCCAAAGACAGTCACCGGTGCCGCGAGGGCGACGACCGCGAACCCCCGCCGAGTTCGGTCGGAGACTGGCGCGTCGGCCCATTGCTCGACCGCCGCAGGGTCGTCGAACGCACTGTAGACGACCTCCTGGCAGCGTATGTACATCCACTCCCAGTTAGAGGTTGGGTCCTTGAGGTAGGCGAAGTAGAGCCATGTCAACCCCGTCGCGGAGGAGGTGAGCGTTGCTGTGAAGATGAGTAACCCAACAGTCAGAGAGAAGACAAGCATGGATGCTTGAACGAAGATTGACATAAAAAGCCATATGATCGCTTGGACTTCGTGTACGTCGTGGACGCCTTCTGGCATGTCTGAGTCCATGGCGCTGTTTTAGTTGTTCGTGATTTGGCCGTTACAACTACCCGATCAGGGGGCCCCGATGGTATGTGCGTGGCCGGAACTATCGTTGAACTCGACCTCCATTAGTCCCGTCTGGAGATTGGCTGGCAGCTCTTCGGCGTCCGTGTCTTCAGGTGGAGAGGTCCGATACGACGCATAATAAATCCCCTTAGCAAAACGAATCTCACGTCCGGCCGCATTAAGCATCACTCGCTTACTCGGATACCACCCCGGAGACACCAGCAACAGTTACGTACGTAGCGATGAATCCGATCGTCACGACGGCGACCCCACCGGAGAGGTTCGATAGCAGTTCTAAACTGGTGGAACGGTCGACCACTTCGGCTCCGAGCAGAAACCCGAGCCCCCCGACAGCGCCGCCGCCGACGAGGGTCGCCCTTGGACGAACCGCCCCAGGAGCGATATATCGGACGGCTCCAAAGATAGCGATCGACTGAACGATCGCCGCGGCGGCGACGATAACCGATGAAAACGGCAGGAATATCAGCGCGCCGACTGCCTGGACGACGAGGACGCCTGCGAGTGTCACGAATACCTGGGTCGGGACCGTCTCGCCGGAATCTGTCGCCGCATTGGATGACCTCTCACCCGTCACCGTGGACGGTCCCTCACTGGGCTCCGTGCCGTCTATCGTTGAAGTGCCGGACTGCTGTTCCGTCTCAATCTTTCGGCTGTCGTACAGTAACGTCGCACAGTGACCCGACACGCAGGCTGCGACATATAGTGCTGTGAATATGACGGGGCCATTCCAAGAAAAGAGATTGCCAACTAACAGGATTGGCCTCCGAATAAGAACGACGATCAGAATTATTACTGGGATGCCAACAAGACTAAGAATGAACGGCCCGGCGAAAATGTACCGCATGTGTTGTGAAAGCGGACGGAGAGAGGTCGTGTCGGTCACGGTCCGGACCGACTGGACAAAGCCGACGGCGAGCAGTAATCCGAGGGACGCAGTAATAAATGTGGTATCGAGCTCGGTGACGGCGAAGACGGTCACCGGTGCCGCGAGGGCGATGACCGCGAGCCATCGTCGAGTGCGGTTGGGAAGCGGCGTATCGGCCCACTGCTGGGCCGCCTCGGGGTCGTCGACTGTATTGTAGACGAACTCCCGGCAGCTCGCGTGTGTAGGGGCCTTTATGAAATTACGGGTCGGGTACTTGAGGTAAGCAAAATAAAGCCACGCTAGCCCAGTCGCGCTGGGGACGAGCGCGAGCGCAAGTGCGAGTATCGGGTCGGGGGTGGATTCAATTGTCAGTCCGTCAAGAACGGAGAACGGAGCCGCTATGATTGCCAGCCCGAGTACAAAAAAATCAGCGAGCATAAACGCATGAACGAGGACAGCTGTGAAGACGCCTCCAGCCGCCCTGACCTTGTGTACATCGCGGATGTCTTCTGGCATATCCGAACCCATAGTGTCATTTTAATTATCTTGTGACTCAGTTGTCACAACTATCCAATCGGGCTGACCGATGGTATGCGTACGATCGGAATTGTCATTAAATTCGACTTCTGTCGGTCCCGTCCGGAAGTTGGCCGGCAGTTCTTCGGCATCCAAGTTTTCAGACGGAGCAATCCGGTATTGGCGTTTGACAATGTGAGTAGAATCGCTAAATTCAATATTCTCGAAACGAATTTTCCCATCGTTAGCGACTTTACCATCGCTGTCCTTTTCAACCACTCTCAATCGAGAATCAAAGGAATCAATCAGCGATATTGTGCCTTCTTCATATAATTCTGTCACGTAAATTGAAATTAAGATGGTGTCTTGATTGCCCGTAATAACATGATCGGTTTGAACCCGGGTTCCTTCAGCCTGGGATGACGAAGGTTCACAGACCGTACTCGTTGTTGTACTTTCACGCGGCTGACCATTCTCCCCACTTCCGCTCAATCCGGCTATTTGTCCTTCAGATAAATTCCGATCTGAGAGGATAAAGTGATTTCTAATTGTCGCATCGGTTTCAACAGGGACGTTATTGGTTTTAGTAATAACGGCATACTCGCGTTTAGCCTGTGCTAATGATTTCTTTGCAGCCTCAAACAGCGAATTTACCTCTTGAGCTCTATACTTTTCTTTCGTATCACTATTTTCAGAGTCCTCTTTGGCGGTTTTACGAGCTCTGGTTGTCGCTTCAATAGCTGCCTCTAACTCAACTATTATCGTTTCCTTTTGTTCAGAGGGAATTGATTTAGATTCATCAATAGTATTTTCTAATGTCGCAATATTATCAATTGCGAATGAAGCGTATGATTTCTTTGATCGAATGTCAATACGGGCTTGACCACCACGTCCGACATCAAGTGTTGGGGAATTTACACTGACTTCGATCAGCTGCTCCTCTGCGATTGGAGAAGCAATCTCACGCTGAACAGTAACCACTTCACCCGAGTCTATCGGTGCAATATCGATTTCTGAGCACGCAGTCTCTCCACCAATATTAATATTCGCTGTCGCAGTATTTAGCTGCTTATCGCTCGGGTTAGTGACAGTGAATTCAATGTCAAATCTTTTTCCAAATGGTATAGTAGATTCACGGCAATTAACGCTTATAATGGTAGGTCGGGGTGATAAATCGGTAGTATTAATAATATCTTTGACGTCACTGCTTGATTTATTAAGCGCTCTTTCGTCATTTTTCAATTTTTCACCAATTGATTTGATAGCGTCGGCATCAAATTCTGCAGGATCAAAAATATATGATGAAGCAGTAGATATAAAAGCAAAGCGTCGAGTTTCGGCCGTCTGAAGAGTTATAAATGCATCCTTAATCCTCTTATTTTTATTATTTGTCAAATTGATTTCGCGGTCTCTCTTAATTTCTTTTGCCTGCTGAACTGGACTGGCAACTGACGGCGCGTAGCGATTATACTCTGTATCAAGCTCAAAAATCGCTTCGCGGGTAATCTGTCTATTTTCTTTAATCGCAGCGTCAATCACAGCGTCTATTTTCTCGAGTATCGTTTTAATGCTCATTATATACCACCATCCAAAACAGAATCAACTCCTGTTTCGTGTATATCGATTATTTCTCGTTGCGCTTCGAATGCTGTTCCGATTTTTGCGAGATCAGTCACAAAATCAACAACTGCAATATATGCAATAGTTCCAGCACGGGCAGCACCACCAAGTGTTTTAGCATATCTGAGAGAAATCCCAACTAATTCCTCGACATAATCTGTGAGTGCAGCGAAAATATTCAGTCCATCATTTTCAACAAGCGCAGTATATTCATCTTCGATATCACCACGGAACTGATCGGTAGTATTTCGTGCCCCGCCGAGCGTTCCGTCAAGTTCTGTCTCTTCTGATATCTTGTCTATTTTGGAAGCAAAATTATTAAAGATAGCTAAGATTTCCGCAAACGAAATTGCATTAATGAAGTTCTCAAAAGGTTCGAGTATAGTTGCAGTAACTCGGTCAAGTGCACCACGAATTTCATCAGCAGTCGGAGCATCCTCTAATACGAGATCATAAATAATATCGACTCCTTCCGCAATATCTCGAACCCTCCCAGCGAGAGGAGTTGCAATCGGAAAGCCATCAAACAGCCGATCAACAACAAGATCAATGGACCCGAGTCTTTGGGCGCTCACACCGGCGATTTTTCCACCACGAAGAGCCATCTGGGCGAACCGACCAATTACTAACAGGGTAATCAGTATCGAGACAATACCTTTCAGAAGTTCAAAGTTTGCACCACTCGCCAATTCGGCGGCTGAAGAGTTTTGTTGAACTCCGACAAGTGTTCGGTTCTGCCTCGGAGTGTCAGCGTTATCTGAAGAGAGGTTAGCGAGCGTCTGCTCTGCGAGGTCTCTCTCACACCGGATACGCTCATATATCTGTTTCGCGGTTCGAGAATCTAATTCGCCATTTTCAACTTGGGACTGAATATCCTCAATAAACTCATCAACAGGCGATTCAAAGAGTAATTTATTTGCATCTTCTGTTCGGACAGTAAACTTCTCAAGCAATGGATCTTCAAATCCTGTGAAGAAGTCGTCAACTGCCTCTATCTGATCCTTTATTTGCTCTTGGATATCTGAAATGTCCTGCCCGCCCTCATCGAGAATCATTTTATTTCCGTTCTGGTTTTGGAACGAACTATTGAATGTCAGTGGAAGGCTTGAGGTAGTAGTAGCACTACCAAATGCATCATTAGGGGCGACAGCATCAGTTAATAAATCGAAACTGTTGAGAATATAGAATGGCTCCGAGTCAACAAGACTACCAGTTCCAAGTGCGCCGGTCTTATCGACAGTGAATCCTGGTGTAGTATTAGTTCGTGCGATCCGATTCCCGTCAAAATATAATTCTAAGCGTTGGGCATCGTTATCTACAACTGCAAATATTTCGTGGATTTTTTCATCAAAAATCTGATCCTGTATTTTGCCAACAAGTTGCTCGACAAGTCGTCCGTCACGGACGAAATTGAAACGGACGCGAGCATTAAAATTACTAGCCGCCGAAATGCATTGCACATTGATTTCATTTAAGATATTATTGTCATCAAAATAAGCCACAACATTAAGAAAGCGGTCGATGATAGTCGTGGCGGTCGCAGGATCGATAGCAGAGGAGGACCGGAATTTAGTCCGGAATGTGTATTTTGATCCGGTCGAGACAAGCGCATCAGACGTTGCCCCAAATCCATCAGTGATGTCTTTGTCACCACTGGGAGGAATCAATCGAAGGTTGGACTCTGCTGTCCATTCACCGGATGAAACTCGTACGGCACCGTTCCTCCGTGTCCCACTGGTTTGTAAGGTACTGATAATCGGTTCAACGTCATCTTCATCGTAAATAGACGTCCTATCCGGGCCGTCTTTACTTTCAGCTACCGCGTGTCCGGTAGACCCGAGGATTCCCACCCCAACTGTACTGTATAATACCTTCCGCCTACGAATCGGGTATTCCACGGGATTACGTCTTTACTAACACATAATAAAGCCTCGGCAAACTGAATCTACAATTATACTTTTGATTAAAATCCTAGATTGAGCTTATTTTTATTCAAATTCTATCACAAGCATATTTTGTCGGGAGACTGAATGAGCAAACATGCTTCCACATCTGTTTCAAGATGTTTCACCGAGCAGAATAATTAATAGGCCCTATCATACGAATAATTATGAATAAAGCGCGAGATGACACTTAGTTAACTTATTTATCAACAAAATCATCGGTTCAAGCAGATGCAGTCCGTTTAAGCGCGCTTCCCGATAGCCTCCCGCAGCAGCTCGGAGACGACCTCGCCGTCGGCCTTCCCGCGGAGCTCGCCCATGCACTCGCCCATCAGCCCCGAGAAGGCGCCCATCCCCTCGCGTTCGACCTGGTCGGCGTTGCGCTCGACGACGCCCTCGACGACCTTGCGGACGGCCTCGCGGTCGGCGCCGCCGACGCCGGCGGCCTCCATCGCCGCCTCGGCGTCCAGCGAGGGGTCGTCTGCCAGCGCCGACAGCACCGGCCCGATCCCCTCGTTCGGCAGGTCGCCGTCGGCGACGAGCTCCAGGACGGACAGCAGGTGGTCGTCGGCGAGCCGCCCGACGGGGACGTCGTCCCGGCGGAGCTCGGTCAGCGTCCCTTCGAGGGTGTCGGCGGCGGTCGTCGGGTCGACGCCCCGCGCGACGGCGGCCTCGAAGGTCGGCATGTGCTCGCCGTAGGCGACCTGTTCGGCCAGCCCGGCGTCGAGGCCGTGTTCGGCCCGGTACCGGTCGATCTTCTCGGTCAGGAGCTCCGGCGGCTCGATTGCCGAGGGGTCCGGCTCGACGGGCGGGACGTCCGTCTCGGGGTACATCCGGGCGGCGCCGGGCAGCGGCCGCAGGTACCGCGAGGTGCCGTCCTCGTCGGCACCGCGGGTCTCCTCGGGAACGCCCGCGATTGCGGTCTCGGCGCGGTCGACGACGGCGTCGATCGCGCGCTCGGCGACGTCGGCGTCGGCGGCCACCAAAGCGACGGCGTCTCCTGCTCGCGGCTCATCGCCGTCTTCTCGCGGGCTCTGCCCGCTCGAACGGTCCGCGGAGCTTTGCTCCGCGCTACTCGCACCGTTCGAGGCGCTCTGCGCCTCGCGCGCGCCGACCGCCGTCCGGAGCGCCGCGACCTCCTCGCTCGTGACGCCGTAGGCCGGCAGCTCGTCGGTGTGGAAGATCCCGCCGGCGCCCTGGCGCGTGGCGTGGTCCGACAGCTCCGTGCCGAGCCGGCGGTCGGGCTGTATCTCCGAAGATCTCGGTGACGTCGACGGGGTCGCCGACGGCGGCGTCGCGGGCTCGCAGCTCCTCGGCTATCTCCAGGAGCTCGACCTGACGCTTCACCTCGTTTTCGACGATGTCGTCGATGTCGTCGAGGCTCTGGACGCCCTTCAGCTCGACGCGGGCGCCGGCCTCGATGGAGACGTTGACGTCCTGGCGGATGGTGCCGAGCCCGCGCTTCACCCGGCCGGTCGACCGCAGCAGCATGCCGATGCGCTCGGCGGCCTGCTTGGCCTGTGCGGGCGTTCGGATGTCGGGTTCCGTTCCGATCTCGACCAGCGGCACCCCGAGGCGGTCGAGGCCGTAAGTGACGCCGTCCGCCCGGTCGTCGATCCGGGCGGCGGATTCTTCCTCCAGCAGGAGGTCGGCGATACCGACGGGGCCGGCGTCGGTCTCGATCTCGCCGTCGGTCGCCAAGAGTGCCGACCGCTGGAAGCCGGAGGTGTTGGAGCCGTCGACGACGATCTTCCGCATCACCTGTGCCCGGTCGACGATCGTACAGTCCAGCAGGGCGGCGATCTCCAGGGCGACTTCGAGGGCCGCCCCGTCGAGGCGGTGGGGCGGCTCGTCGTCCTCCTCGACGAGGCAGGTGGAATCGAAGGCGAGGTACTCGAACTCGCGGTCGACGCGGGACTCCTCGAGGGCGGCCTCGTCGAGCTCGCCGAGCTCGGACTTCGTCGGGTGGAGATACCGGGTGAACGACCGGACGGAGTCGGCGGGATCGCGGCGCTCCGTCGGGCAGTTACAGAACAGCTTCGTCGCCGTATCGAGCTGCTGGTGGATCTCCAGCCCGGCGACGAGCCCCAGTTCCTCGTAGTCGTGGCTCATTGCCGGCGACTGCGGCGGCGAGCGTCAAAAAAGACACCATCCACCGGGCGTCAGGAGAAGTCGCCGTCCTCGAGGGCCGCTTGGAACGCCAGCCCGAGGGCGATGTGCTGGCGGGCGGACTCCGAGACCAGCTCCCGGGCGGCCTCCTGGTCGCTGATTTCGTACTCCTTCGTCCGGACGAGCTCCCGCTGTTCGAGCAGTCCCTCGTCGCAGAGATCGTGTAGCCGGGGGTAGACGGTGCCGGGGCTGAGCCGCGTGTCGAACTCCTCGGAGAGGTCCTCGATGAGCTGCTGGCCGTGGGTCTCGGAGGTCCGGGCGCCGACGAGCGTCACGAGCAGTTCGTCGAGCGACCCCTTGACGCGCTCGGACACGACCGCCCCGCTGCCCGCGCCGGCGTCGTCCAGTTCCGCGTGTAGCCGGGAGACGGCCCCGTCGTCAGTCAGCTCCACGAGTCGATCCTCGTTCGATGACATACCGATATAGAGGGACCCGACTGATAAATCACGGACGGGCGTCCGCAGGTATCGGAACCGCGCCGGGACCTTTATATGTGAGTTCGCTCAGTCCTCGCCGAGGATGTCCCGCTCGGTCATCGCCGCCGGGTCGAGCACCTCGTCGGCCTCGGCCTCGGTGAGGTGACCTTCCTCGACGGCGACCTCGCGGACGGAGCGGTCCTCCGCCAACGCCCGCTTTGCGACCGTCGAGGCCGCATCGTAACCGATGGCGGGGTTCAGCGCCGTCGCCAGCGCCATCGATTGCTCGACCCGCTCGCGACAGTAAGCCTCGTCGGCCTCCAGGGCCGCGACGAACCGCTCGGCAAAGGTCCCGGCGCCGTTGGCGATCAGCCGCGCGCTCTGGAGGAAATTGTACGCGACGACCGGCTTGTAGAGGTTCAACTCGAGCTCGCCGCGGGCGGCGCCGGCCGACACCGTCGCGTCGTTGCCGATCACCTGCTTGTGGAGCTGGTTGACCGACTCGGCGACGACCGGATTGACCTTCCCCGGCATGATCGACGATCCGGGCTGGTTCTCCGGCTGTTCGATCTCGCCGAGGCCGTTCCGCGGCCCCGACGCCAGTAGCCGGAGATCGTTGGCGATCTTGTTCATCGACCCCGCGACGGTCCGCAGGGCGCCGTGGGCCTCGCTCATCGCGTCGTGGGCCGCCTGCGCCTCGAAGTGGTCGTCGGCCTCGCGGAACTCCAGGCCGGTCTCCCCAGAGATGGACTCCGCCGCCAGCGCCGGGAATTCGGGGTGGGTGTTGAGCCCCGTCCCCGTCGCCGTCCCGCCCAGTGCCAGCTCCCCGAGGTGCTCGCGGGTCGCGGCGACCCGTTTGATGCCTTTCTCCACCTGGGTGCGGTAGCCGCCGAACTCCTGGCCCAGACGGACCGGCGTGGCGTCCTGCAGGTGCGTCCGGCCGGTCTTGACGATACCGTCGAACACCACGTCGTTGGACGATTGGCCGTAGTTGACGTCGTCGTTGGGGTGGATCTCCCGGGAGCCGAGCTCGCCGCCGACGAGCTCCGTCGCCCGGTTGGCGATGACCTCGTTCGCGTTCATGTTCGAGGAGGTGCCGGAGCCGGTCTGAAACACGTCGACCGGGAACTGGTCGTCGTGGTGGCCGGCGATGACCTCGTCGGCGGCCTCGATTATCGCTTGGCCCGTCTCCTCCGGGAGGAGCCCGAGCTCGTGGTTCGCCTCCGCGGCGGCCTTCTTGACGACCCCGAGCGCGCGGACGAACCGTCGCTGGAAGGTCAGCCCCGAGACGGGGAAGTTCTCGACGGCCCGTTGCGTCTGGGCGCCCCAGTAGGCGTCCGCCGGGACGCGCATCTCGCCGAGACTGTCCTCCTCGACGCGGTAGTCGTCATCGGACATGATCGTACTGTCTTGGGGAACGGGGTAAAACGCATCGGAACCGCCGTCGGCGGTGGACGGCCGCGACGGACCGGCGGGCGCCGCCGGAACTCAACTGATTTCCGTCCGCGGTACCGGGGTCCGACATGGCCGACGTGGACCCGCTGGACCGAATCGTCGTCAGCGACACGGCCCGACAGAAACGGAAGCGGTACCTCGACGAGGCCGCCATCGTCGACGCGCTGCGCTCCGGCGAGGGTTACGTCTGCCGGAAGACCTCGCCGAACCACGACGGACTGTACGAGGATGACAAGTTCACGATGCGGGGAACGTTCGACGGCATCGACGTCGACATCGTGTTCGTCGTCGAGGACGACCGCGTCGTCGTCGTCACCCAGATGTCGCAGCACGCCGACAGCCTCCGGGGACGGTTCCGCGAGCGGGTGGGGTCGACGGCTGCCGACGCCGTCGCGACGGTCCAGGAGGCGTAGCGTCGCTCGACGAGTACGGCGAAGCGTCGCTTCGTCGAACGGGTCGAATCGGAGATTCGCCTGCTCGACGCGACACGGCTGCGTCGAACATCGCCGAGCAGAGCTCGGCAAGCCCGACGAAGCGACGCTTCGTCGAACACCGAATGACGACCCTGAGCGCGCGGACGAACCGCCGCCCGAAGGTCAGCCCCGAGACGGGGAAGTTCTCGACGGCCCGTTGCGTCTGGGTGCCCCAGTAGGCGCCGCCGGGACCTGCAGAATCTTCAACGAATCACAGCCGGCAGTATCAGTCGGTGTTCGGTCGGCGTCGAGCGAGGAGCACGAGCGCCGCCACCGCGAGGGCTGCGACGGTTATCGCGGTTCCGAATCCCGGCTGGTCACCGGGATCGTCCGGCGACCCGGCCGTCGTGGTTCCCGTTGGACTCGCAGACGCCGTTGGCGTGGGTGTCGCGGTCGGCGTCGGCGTCAGCGTCCCTTGGCGAATCTCCTTTCCGTTGATCGCGTAGGTGGCGTTCGGATACGCGGTCATGGTCGGACCGCCGGTCCGGAACGCCCGGACGTGGCCGCGCTCCGGGACCAGGCGCGCCTTTGCGTCGGGGTTCTCGAGGTAGTCTTCCTGAACCGGAATCTCCACCTCCGTCGACTCGCCCGGCGCGATGCCGTCGACGACGGCACGACGCTCGCCGTCGAGGGTCTCCGTCACGACCGTGCCGCCGTGGGAGAGCCGTGCCGTAAACGTCAGATATCGTTCGCCGGCGATTTTGACGAACCGAGCGTCGGTGAGCGTCGCGTTCGGCTCCAAAACCGTCCCGTTGCGGCGGTCGACCACCGTCCCGTCGTGGACCAATCTGAGGGTGTACTCGGTACCGGAGTCGACCTCGCGTAGGCTGAACTCGACGTGAGAGTCGACGCCCCGCTTTCTGGAATCGCCGTCCGAGACCACCACCCGTTCGGAGCGCGTCTCGCCACCGTCGAGGGAGAGCGTGACGACAAGCTCCTCGTCCGGTTCGATGTAGGTCCTCACGGTCCGGTTCACGATACCTGGCGCCAGCGGATCGAAGACACCATCGTCGAATTCGGCTTCGACATCTATGGTTCGGAATTCCGACTCCTCTTCTCGGGTCGTCGAGAGATCGGTGCCGAACTGAATCTGGTACACGTCGCCCCGGTCGATTTCGGCGTCCATGGACCTGTTGGAGTCCGGTCTATCCACGCCGACCGTGCCGGTGTCGATCACCGCATATGTCATGTTACCGGCGCGGTGGGCCGTCGTGTTTGCCGGTCCCAACTGGAACACCTTCGGGCCATACCGTTGGAGGTAGTTGACCTGCCCTATTCGCAGCTCGGGGTCGCCGTCAAGGACGTCGAAGAACCGCTCTGTTGGCGTCGATTCGTCCGCCTCGTCGATCTCCCCCGCAAGCCGTCCAGAATCGATAGCGACGATCAGGGAGTCACCGATCAGAACCACTTCCGCGGGGTTTGCGGTTCCGTTCTCGATGGCAGACCCGATCTCGCTTGCGTCGTCGTAGTCCGCGTCGGTGGCGTAGACGCTGACGTTCGCGTCGTCGTAATTCGCGCTTGCGACGGCAGGGCCTGCCAGTAGCGCCAGCACAACGCACAGCAAGGTCGTCGAGAGGAGGGCTGAGAGGCGCATGGATAAGCGTCGTTCCATGTTCTATAAGATTTCTTGGCCCGAATACTATCTGGAAGCAGTTGGTGGTGCTGTGGATTTCCCACCGAGCCGAACGGCACGAACGGAAGAATCGCTGATGTGTCGAGCTTCACGCCCCGTCGAAAGGCACTGTTCAGGCAATATGTGGAGTAATATTTCGTTGGACGCAAGCCCCCGCCGGCTCGGGTCGGGCGGCTCGCTGTCGTCGGGCAATGCCCGACTGCCTGAGGGACCTTCATCCCTCTCTGTCGTCGGCACATAGCGCCAACTGCCCGAGGGAGCCGGCGGCTCCCTCGCTGCTCACATCGCCGTCCTTTCCCCGAACCGCCGGCCCCTTGCGGAGTCCCACCCAATCCGGTCGGCCGAAGGGCCGACAGAGGCCCTGCGCCCGGTGAGTCGAACTGTCTGACGAACGGCATCCCGATCTGAACAGTGCCCGTCGAACGTGGAAACCCGAGTTTTTCCAGCCACCCATGGCTACGCCCCGTTGAACGAGTCGAATCGAAGGTTCGCCTGCTCGACGCGGTAGTCGCCGAACATGGTCGGACGGTCTCGCCGGCACGGATAAAACGCATCGGAAGTCGGGTTGGGGGTCGTGTCCCCTCAACCGGGGCGGGCCATCAGCCGGTGTCCGACCGGCGGCGAGCGAGGAGCGTCAGCGTCGCCATGGCGAAAGCCGCGAGGACCCCTACGATTCCGAACCCCGGCTGGTCGACGGGACTGCTCGGCGTCGCCGTCGTCGGAGTTGCCATAGACGGGGTGGGAGACGGCGTCGGCGTTACCGTGGGTGTCGGCGTCGGAGTCGGTCGCTGGACCCCACCGTCGCCGATGGCCTGGCCCGCATCGGGGTAGTAGTTGGGCTCCGGACCGTCGGTCCGGACAGCCAGCACCCGCCCGCCCTCGGGGACTAGTACGTCGCCGTAGTAGACCACCGGGATCGACAGGTTCGTCGCCTCCCCGGGCTCGACGTCGACGGATGCAAGCCGCTCGCCGTCTGCTGTCACCGTCATCACCTTCCCGCCGTGGGAGAGATTTGCCGTCAGATTGAGGTGGGCCTGGCCGTCGACCTCCACGAACCGGACGTCCGACAGCGTCGCCTCCGGCTCCCTGACCGTCCCGTTTCGCCTATCGACGACCGCCCCGTCGTGAACCAACTCGAGGGTGAAGTCCGTACCGGGCTCGACGTCACGGAGGTCGAACTCGACGCGAGTTTCGTGGATCCAGTTGCTGGAATCGAGTTCCGAGACCGCGATCCGCTCGGAGCGGGTCTCCCCACTGCCGAGCGTGAGAGTGACGACGGCATCCTCCATGGGTTCGATGTACGCCTCCACAGTCCGGTTCACAATATCTGGCGCCAGCGGGTCGTAGACCGCCACCGATTCGATGTCGTCGAACTCGGCTTCGACACGGACGGTACGGAACTCCGACCCCTCTTTTCGGGTCATCGAAAGATCGGTGCCGAACCGAATCTGGTACACGTCGCCCCGGTCGATTTCGGCGTCCACGGACCCGTTGTAGTCGGGTCTCTCGACGTTGATTTCTCCAGTTTCGATCACCGCGTAGGTCGTGTCACCGGAGCGGTAGACAGTCGTGTTCGCCGGTCCCAACTGGAACACCTTCGGACCATACTTCTGGAGGGGATTGGTCTGGCGGATCAGCAACTCGGGGTCGCCGTCGAGGACGGCGAAGAACCGCTCGGTCGTCGTCGATCCGTTCGCTCCGTCGACTTCCTCGGCAAGCCGCTCCGAATCGATGGCGACGATCAGGGAGTCGCCGATCAGAACCACCTCCGCAGGGGTTGCGGTTCCGTTCTCGATGGCCGACTCGATCTCGTCGGCACTCTCAAGTTCAGCGTCTGTATTGTAGCCGCTGACGTTCGCGTCGTCGTAACTCGGTGCTGTGGCAAGGACCGGACCAGCGATTATCGCCAAACCGATGATCGATAATAACGTCAACTGGAGGGCTACGTGGCGCATTTTATCGATTTTTAACAATTGGATAGCTTCCGAAGCTCGATACCGTATTTATTATTTATCCCGCATCCGGCGACACTATGCCAGCCATCAAGATTATTTCGAAATTATCATACTCGACGTAATGCGGTGATCCTGAATCTCTCTACTCTGTGTAGTGTATATATTTTATCTCGGGGAGGTCCATGATTTACATCTTCGAGATAATCCGTCGTTGGTCGACACTGTCGTCCGCTACTCCTCGTCGAACGCCGAAAATCGGAGATTTTCGAGCTCGATTCGGCTATGCCGAATCGAACACTGCCGAGCAGAGCTCGGCGAGCCCGACGAAGCTACGCTTCGTCGAACAACTCCTCCCCGTCGACCATGTGCTCGGCGACGGCGTCCATGTTTAGCGTCACGCCGAGTCCCGGTTCCTCGGGCACCGCAATGTAACCGTTCTCGATGACCGACTCCTCGATCAGGTCGTTCCACCACGGCAACTCGTAGCTGTGGAACTCCACGGCCAGGGCGTTCGGGATGGCGGCGGCGACCTGCGCGCTCGCCATCGTCCCGACCGGCGAGGCGA
>PXRZ01000010.1 GCA_003022945.1 Halobacteriales archaeon QS_8_69_73
ACATGAACGGCGTGATTCCTTCGCCGTCGGCGATGTCCTGCCCGAGGCCCAGCACGTCCTCCCAGGTCCGCGGCGGGTCGCCGTCGCCGTACCGGTCGACGAGGTCCTGCCGGTAGTAGAGACACCGACAACCGGTGTACTTCCAGGCCGCCAGGAGGTCGCCGTCCCGGACCGTCGCTTCCCTGACGAACGGGAAGAAGTCGTTGACGTCGTCGACGTAGTCGTTCAGCGGCTGGAGGTACTCGTAGAAGTCGGCCACCCACGAGGAGTCGATCGTCGACCCGTCCGGGGGGTTCCCCTGGGATGCGTCGAGCACGAGGTCGTCCTTCCACTGACCGAACGCCGGGTACTCGGCCGCTATCCTGTACTCCGGGTGGGCCTCCGCCCATGCCTCGTGTTGCCGTTTCAGCGCCGGGGCGGCCGCTGGCTGCTCGCTTTCGGCCGCTATCGGGGTGTAGAAGCTGCTCGTCCGGTACGTGAGCGCCGTCTCGCCTTTTCCCCACCGCTCGTGGGTGAGCAACGGGTCGGACTCCGAGAGCTGGCCTCCCCCCTGGCCGGAACAGCCGGCGAGCGCCCCTGTGACCGCCGCCCCGCCAAGCAGAACCTGACGTCGCGTCGCCGGGAGCGTATCCCTCATTCAACGTGTAGTGGTCTCGTGAGGGAAAAAAGGTGGCTTTCAGCGATTCTAGCGTGAACAGATTGATACGTCTGCCCGCGCGAACGGACGACGACCGGTCGCACGCCCCGGACGGGGTTACTCCCCGCGGCAGATGAACCTGCCCGACGTCGCCGACGCGGGTGTGGGCGCCGACGAAGGCCGGACGATGTCCGTCGATTCTGCGGGCCGCGGCTCGACGGCGACGATCTCGCCGTTCTCGACGATCACGCGACCCTCGACGGGAATCGTCGTCGCGGCCGGCGAGTATCCGCCCGGACGGCTCCGTGCGCCGGCTCGACCCGGCCGGCACGAAATGACGCCGGTCACTCCGTCTCGAACTCGTCGAGCGTCGCGTTGATGCCCTGTCGGACGTCGACGACGAGGGCTTCGAGGTCGAGCCCGAGGACGTTCTCGGCGGCGCCGCCGACGCGGTCGGTCGCTTCCTCGGGGGCGTAGACGCCCAGCCGCCACTGCTCGTTGCCGGCGCGCCGCAGCGCCGTCACCAGCGTCGACTGCGAGTCCAGCCGCCGAACCTCACCGTTGACGACGACCCGGCTGGTCGACTCCCGCATCTCCGGCCGCGGCGGCACGTCGAGGATGACCGACGCCGGGTCGACGTCGGCGTAGCCGGCGATGTCGCGCTCGAACTCCCGCAGCTGGTCGTGGTCGGCGTCGACGATGTCGTCGGGGACGTCCGACAGCTCCGCCCACACCGCCCGCTTGAACAGCCGGCGGGTGTCCAGCGCCCGGATGGCGCCGGCGGTGGCCTCGCAGCGCCGTAGTGCGACGGTCAGGTCGCGGTCGTCCATCCGGCGGACCTCCTCGGCGGTCGCCGCCCCAGCCTCGATGAGTCGGTCGGTCGCCCGCCGCAGCATCGCCTTCGAGATGCGGGCGACGTGGTGGTTGTAGACGACCGGGTTCATCAGCGCCCGCGCCAGCAGCAGCGACTCGGCGGTCTGGACGTTGCCCTCCGCGAGCACGAGCTCGCCGTCGACGAACCGCAGCTCACGGACGAACCGGCCGGTGTCGATGGTGCCGTAGGGGACGCCGGTGTGGTGGGCGTCCCGCACCAGGTAGTCCATCCGGTCGACGTCCAACTCCCCGGAGACGAGCTGGCCGAGTTCGCCCTCGCCGGCGACGAGACCGGCGACCTGTCCGGGATCGATATCGTGTAGCGCGAGCACGCGGGCGACCTCGCCGGTCTCCAGCAGGTCGTCGACGTCGTCGTGCATCCGGCCGGTCCGGCGGGCGACCAGCGACTCGATGTTGTGGCTGAACGGGCTATGACCGATGTCGTGGAGGACGGCCGCCGCCCGGACCCGCTCGGCCTGTCTGCCCTCGATGCCGAGCTGGTCGAGGGCCCGCATCGCCAGGTGGTAGACGCCCAGGGAGTGCTCGAAGCGGGTGTGGTTGGCGCTGGGGTAGACCAACTCGGCGGTGCCGAGCTGTTTGACCCGCCGGAGCCGCTGGACGGCCGGCGTGTCCAGCAGGTCCTCGGCGACCCCCTCGACGGTGATGTGATCGTGGACGCTGTCCTTGATGGTGGCCATTACCCCCGTCTTGGGTCGCATCGGCTAAAAAACCGGCCGCGGCTACGGCAGCCCTCTTTAGTTGAGCGAGAGCCGGCCGGACAGTCGGCGTCGGGTGTGACCTCGAATGGGGCCGATCGCTCGCGGCGCGAGCCGACGCAAGCACGGCCGCAGGCCGCGCGCAGCGAGGCGCAGCCCGCGAGCGGGAGGGGGCGTTCGGACACGCCACCGTCACCGCCGAAGCACGCTACTTTCGCCTCACTGAATACTGCCGCTACGGCAGCCCCAGGACGTCCTCGGCGGCCGCCGCGACGGGTTCGACGTCCGACGCCGGGCAGTAGACGCCGAGCCGCCACCGCGCCCGCCGGGCCCGCCGGAACGCCCCCACCATCGCCGAGGCCTCCTCGAGCCGCTGGACGACGCCGTCGACGACGACCCGGGTCCGGGACTCCTTCAGCGTCGGTCGCCGCGGGATATCGACGAGCACCGACTCGCGGTCGAGCCCCGCGGCGGCGGCGATCTCGCGGGCGGCGGCCCGCTCGTCGGTGCGGTCCATCCGCGTGACCCCCTCCGGGACGTCGCCGAGCCCCGCCCACACCGCCCGCTTGTAGAGGTCGCGGCGCTCGACGCGGCCGCCGAGGTCCGGCACCTCGGCCCGGAGCGCGACCAGCAGGTCGTGATCGGCCATCCGGCGGAACCGCTCGACGGCGACCCCGCCGTCGAGCAGCCGCTCGCAGGCCCGCTCCAGCATCGCCCCCGCGACCCGCGAGACGTGGTGGCGGTAGACGGTGCCGTCCATCAGCGCCCGCGCCAAAAGCAGCGACTCGGCGGTCGGGACGTTGCCCGCCGCCAGGACGAGCCGGCCGTCCCGGTACCGCAGCGCGCGCAGCAGTCGCCCCGGGTCGATGGTGCCGTAGGGGACGCCGGTGTGATGGGCGTCCCGCACCAGGTAGTCCATGCGGTCGACGTCGAGTTCGCCCGAAACCAGCTGGCCGAGTTCGCCCTCGCCGGCGACGAGGGCCGCCACGCGGTCCGGGTCGAGGTCGTGGGACTCCAGCACGCCCGCGAGCTCCGTCTCGTACAGCAGCTCGCCGATGTCGTCGTGGTCGCGGCCGGTGCGGCGCCGGATGACCTCTTCGGTCTGGTGGCCGTAGGGGCCGTGGCCGACGTCGTGCAGCAGCGCGGCGGCGCGGACGTGGTCGGCCCGGTCGCCGTCGACGTCGAGGAAGCGCAGCGCCTCCCGGGCCAGGTGGTAGACGCCCAGGGAGTGCTCGAAGCGGGTGTGGGAGGCCGAGGGGTAGACCAGACCCAGCGGAATCCAGTCGTGGACGGAGTCCTTGATGGCGTTCATGCCGGCGCTTCGGCCGACGGGGGCAAAAAGGGCCTCGCTCGGGCCCGCCGGCCATCGCCGCGTCCGGAACCCCGATGTCGGTCGGCTCGTCGAGTTGCCGGGGGCAATCCGGACGGTGACGTTCGACGTGTCGCCGCCGGCGACCGACAAAAACCACACGCTCGGCGGCTCGGCGTCGGGGCGGCGGTGTCCAAATGAGCGATGGCCAGCCGAATACACTTCGCCGGGTGGGAATGAAAGGGGCCCGGGCTCTCGGTCAGCCCAGACGACGCAAGGACCACAGGACGAAGTCCGAGGACCGTGGTTCGAAAGACGGCTTGCAGAGCCGTCTTTCGTCATCCCGGAAATCGTTGATTTCCGGAGACAGCGAGTCGCGGCGGCCGAGAGCCCGGGGGGCTTTCGAACTCCTCGCTGCCACTACTCCCACTTCACGTCTCTTCTCTGGACACTACCGCCGGGGCGACGGTCAGATACAAAGCCGTCGCCGCGGTATGACGGGTATGGTCACGTTTCTCGCTGGCGGGACGGGAACGCCGAAGCTGCTGTACGGTGGGAACCCGGTCTTCGAGCCGTCGTCGTCGCCGGTCGTCTGCAACACCGGCGACGACGTCGAGATGGGCGGGCTGATCGTCTGCCCGGACGTCGACACCGTGCTGTTCTCCCCCGAGGGCGCCCAGACGTCGGGGCGGGAGATCGCCCGCTGGCGGCGCTTCTCCGGCGTCGCGGAGTTCATGCAGCTGGGCGACCGCGACCGGGCGGTCCACGTCACCCGGACCGGCCTGCTGGACGAGGGGCGGACGCTGACGGAGGTCGTCGACGTCCTCGCCGACGGCCTTGGCGTCGACCGGCCGGTCCTGCCGATGAGCGACGACCCCGTCGCGACGATGGTCCACACCGACGAGGGGCCGATGCACTTCCAGGAATTCTGGGTCCATCGCCGGGCGGAGCCGGCCGTCGACTCCGTCGAGTTCCGCGGAGCGGCGGCCGCCGAGCCGACCGACGCGGCGCTGACGGCCCTCGAGGAGCCGGTCGTCGTCGGGCCGTCGAACCCCGTCACGAGCCTGGGGCCGATGCTCGCGATGGACCGGTTCCGCGAGGCGCTGGAGGCGACGACCGTCGTCGCCGTTTCGCCGTTCGTCGAGGACCGCGTGTTCTCCGGGCCGGCCGGCGAGTTGATGGCCGCCACCGGCCGCGAGCCGTCGACGGCCGGCGTCGCCGAGGCCTACCCCTTCGCCGACGCGTTCGTTCTCGACGACGACGACGGCACCGACCTGGACCGCCCGGTCGTCCGGACCGACACCGAGCTGGGGACGCCCGCCGACGGCCGCCGCGTCTGTGCGGCGGTCCGGACGGCCCTGGAGCGGACGGGCGCGGAGGTGGCGTAATGTTCGAGCCGCGTGTCGCCGCCGCGTCGCTGTCCGGCGCCGCCGACGCCGGCTGGGCCGAGCGGGCCGCGCCGTACGTCGGCTGTACGTTCCTCGGCGGGCTGGCGGTCGACGACCCGACCCGCGCGGCCGCGCGGGAGCTGCTCGCCCGCGGCCGCGAGGAGTTCCTGCCCGCCGACCCCGTCGGCTTCGTCGACGACCAGCTCGCGGCGCTGGCGTCGGTGGACGTCCGGCCGGCGGTCAACGTTCGCAGCCGGACGCCCCCGCCGCTGGCGGCCGTCGGCGAGATCTGTGCGGCCCACGATGCCGTCGTCGAGATCAACGCCCACTGCCGGCAGGCGGAGATGTGCGCCGCCGGGGCCGGGGAGGCGCTGGCGACCGACCCGGACCGGCTGGCGGCGCAGGTCGAGACGGCGGCGGCGACCGGCGCGGCGGTGAGCGTCAAGCTCCGTGCCGAAGTCGACGGCGTCGACCTGCCGGCGCTTTCGGCCCGGCTCGCCGCCGCCGGCGCCGACGTCCTCCACGTCGACGCGATGGACTCCGAGCCGGTCGTCGGCGAGGTGGCCGCGGCCGCCCCCGAGGCCTTCGTCGTCGCCAACAACGGCGTCCGCGGCCGGGAGACGGTCCGGGAGTACCTCGAGTTGGGCGCCGACGCGGTCTCGGTCGGCCGGCCGTCCGACGACCCGCGGGTGCTCCGGCGGGTGCGACGGGCGACCGCCGAGTGGTTCGACCGACCGGAGGCGACCGCCGATGCGTGACGCCGCCGCCAACGGCCAGCTGGCGCTGCTACTCGAGGTGACGGGAACGCCGAAGCCGGGCAACGTCGACCGCCACCGCGACCACGAGGACCTGCGGTTCGAGCAGTTCGTCGCCGGCGCGGTCGGCGCCCGCCCTGGCCTGGAGCTGGCGGCCGACGGCGCCCGCGTCGGGCGGGCCTTCGAGCGCGCCGTCGCCGGCATGAGCGAGCAGTCCGGCGGCAACACCCAGTTCGGGGCGCTGCTGGCGGTGACGCCACTGGTAGCCGCCGCCGCGGCCGACCGGCTCTCGCCGTCCGGCGCCGCGGCCGTCGTCGAGGCCACTTCCGTCGAGGACGCCTGCGACTTCTACCGGGCCTTCGACCACGTCGACGTCGCGGTCGACGACCCGCCGCCGGAGCTGGACGACCTCGACGTCCGCCGCGGCGGCGACGCGACGGCGGCGATTCGCGAGCGGGAGACGACGCTGTACGACGTGATGGGGTTGTCGGCGGACGTCGACGGCGTGGCCGCCGAGTGGACGGACGGCTTCGCGCGGAGCTTCGAGGCCGCCGGCTGGCTGCTGGCCGACGACGGCCCGGTCTACCGGCGGGCCTCGCGTGTGTTCCTCCGGCTGCTGGCCGCGGAAATCGACACCTTCGTCGTCACGCGGAACGGGCGGGCCGTCGCCGAGGAGGTGTGCCGGCGGGCGCAGGCGGTGTGCGACGGCGAGGCCGACGCCGAGGCGCTGGCCGAGGAGCTGGTCGACCGCGACGTCAACCCGGGGACGACGGCCGACCTGACGGCGGCGGCGCTGTTCGTCGCCCTCGAACGGGGGTTGGAGGTGTGACCGCTGACCCCGACTGGCCGGTCGAGCTCCGCGGCATCACCGAGTCAGTGGTGACGACGCTCGGCCCCAACGACCGCTGGAACGTCGCCGCCCTGGGGCTGTTCGCCGGCGACCCGGTGACGGCCCGCACCTGGGGTCGGACCCGGACCTGGCGGAACTTCACCGAGCGCGGCGGCGGCTACGTCCAGTTCACGCCCGACCCGGTCGACTTCGTCGATGCCGCCTGCTCGATCCGGGAGACCGACGAGCCGGTGCTCGACAGCGCCCACGCCTGGGCCGAAATCGAGGTCGAGGCCGTCGACGAGGGCGAGGAGGGCGGCACCCAGTGGGTCGACTGGGAGCTGCGGCCCATCGAGGCGGCGGTCGTCGATCGGACGGTGCCGACGACCAACCGGGGGTACTATGCCGTCGTCGAGGCCACCGTCGCGGCCTCCCGGCTGGGCGTGCCCGGCTACGACACCGAGACGCTCCGCGAGCGGCTGGCGTACTTCAGCGACGTGATAGAGCGCTGCGGCGGCGAGCGCGAGCAGGTGGCGCTGCGGCGGCTCGAAGAGTACGAGGACGTCTGAGCCGGGCCGGCCCTTTCGAACCTTTTTTGAGTGCCACTCCGGTAGACGCGGGTATCGATGGCCATCAAGCCCGCCTACGTCAAGAAGACCGCGAAACTCCTCATGAACCGGTATCCGGACGCCTTCGGCGACGACTTCGAGCACAACAAGGAGGTCGTCACGGAGCTGACGAACGTCGAATCGAAGGGGGTCCGAAACCGGATCGCCGGCTACATCACCCGCAAGCAGCGCCCCGCCCAGCCGGCCTGACGCCTTTTTTCCCAAAATCGAGCCGTCCATACCATTCACAACCGTTTTGAGCGGGCTCCGCGTACGCCGTGCAATGTCACCTCGCGTCGCGGTTCTCGGCGCCACCGGCGCCGTCGGTCAACGGCTCGTCCGCCTTCTCGACCCGCATCCCGACTTCGAGATCGCCGCGCTGACGGCCTCCGCCGACAGCGCCGGCCGCACGTACCGCGACGCCGCCGAGTGGCGGCTCGAAGCACCGATTCCGGACGACGTCGCCGACGTCGCGGTCGCCGAGACCGGCCCCGAGGCCGTCCCGGACGACGTCGCGCTGTGTTTTTCCTCGCTGCCGTCGGACGTCGGCGCGGCGGTCGAACCCGAGTTCGTCGAGGCCGGCTACGTCGTCTCCTCGAACTCCTCGAACGCCCGCCTCGACGACGACGTTCCGCTCACCATCCCCGAAATCAATCCCGACCACCTCGGGCTCGTCGAGGTCCAGCGCGACGAGCGCGGCTGGGACGGCGCCCTGGTGAAAAACCCCAACTGCTCGACCATCACGATGGTGCCGACGCTGGCGGCGCTGGAGACGTTCGGCCTCGAGGCGGTCCGCGTCTCGACGCTGCAGGCCGTCTCCGGCGCCGGCTACTCCGGGGTCACGTCGATGGAGATCCTCGACAACGTGCTGCCGCAGATCGGCGGCGAGGAACGGAAGATGGAGACCGAATCGCGGAAGCTGCTCGGCGAGTTCGACGGCGCGGCGGTCCACGACCACGACGCCGTCGTCTCGGCGTCCTGCAACCGGGTGCCGACGCTGGACGGCCATCTCGAGAACGTCTGGGCGGAGCTGGCCGACGACCCGACGCCGGCGGCCGTCGCCGAGGCGATGCGGTCGTACCCCGGCGTCGACCTGCCCTCGTCGCCCGACCCGCTCATCGAGGTGTTCGAGGCGCCGGACCGCCCGCAGCCGCGGCTCGACCGGACCGTCGGCGGCGGGATGGCCGTCGCCGCCGGCGGCGTCCAGTCCACGCCCGACGGCGTCCAGTACGACTGTCTCGCACACAACACCATCCGGGGCGCCGCCGGCGCGAGCGTGCTCAACGGCGAACTGCTGCTCGAAGAGGGCTACATGTAACCGACCCCAGCCTACTTCGCTCGGCCTGACGACCTCGCTCGTGGAGGGTGGGGTTTTGATGTGGTCCTCGCCGTCAATTGACGCGACGGGGCGTCTTGTGCGCCCCGCCTACCGGACGCCTTTCGGGGTCAGCGGACCCACCATTTAGGGCCGGGCTACTGCGGCCCGTACTGCACGGCACTTGTGGCCGCACAGCACTATATTGCGGTACGAATGGGTGCAGCATAACAGTTGTCTCTCACCAGGTCAGTTTCCTCCCTGACCTACTCGCTCGCTTCGCTCGCTCCGTGAGGTCGGAGGCTCCGCCTTGCAGTACGCTGAGCGCCGGCCGGCGGACGCGCGGCAGCAGTGCGGGGTCCGGCCGCCCGCCCTCACCCCTCGACGACGACATTTCGTAGCGGCCGGTCGTCGGCCAGCCGGCGAACGTTGTCGGCGACGATGTCGGCCAGCCGCTCGTAGTACTCGGGGGTGGCGCCGGCGGAGTGCGGCGTCACAAGGACGTCGTCGAAGCTCCACAGCGGGTGGTCGTCAGGCAGCGGCTCGGGGTCGGTGACGTCCAGGGCGGCGCCACCGACCCGTCCGCGCCGGAGCGCCCGGACGAGGGCGTCCGTGTCGACGACCGCGCCGCGGGCGACATTGACGAGGACGGCCTCGGGCGGCAACGTCGCGAACTCGGCGTCGGAGACGAGCCCGCGGGTCTCGTCGGTCAGTGGACAGCAAAGCACGAGGTAGTCGGTCCGTGCCAGCGCCGCGTCCAGGTCGTCGGCGCCGAACACCTCGTCGGTCGGCCCGCCCGCCTCCGGCCGGCGCCGGACGCCGAGCGTCGTCACGTCGAAGGGGGCCAGCCGCTCGGCGATCGCGGAGCCGATGGCGCCGAGGGCGACGACCGTGACCGTCGAGCCGGCGAGTTCGCCCGGATGCTGCGGCGCCCAGCGGTCGGCCCGGGCCGCCTCGTGCAGGCCGCGCGCGAACGAGAGTACGGCGCCGACGGCGTGTTCGGCGGCATTGGGGGCGTGGACGCCGGCGGCGTTCGTCACCGTGATTCCGGCGTCGGCCAGCGCCGCCGTGGGGAGGTGGTCGTAGCCGGCGAAGACGCAGGCGAACACCGCGGCGCCGTCGGCCGCCGCCAGCAGGTCGTCGTCGATCCGCCGGCCGGTGACCACGTCGGCCGTCCTCGCGTGGTCGCGCTCCTCGGCCGGCGTCCGAGCGTGGACGACGGTATGGTCGGGGAGCCGTTCTTCGAGCGCCGCGGCGTACGCCGACGACGGGAGCCCGTGAACCCCCTCGCGCAGGACCAGCAGTTCCATGCCGCCGGCTTCGGTGCCGCGGCTAATGAACTCACGGCCCCGGGACCACGACGACCGGCCGTCCGCGGTCGTCGGGGCAACGACCCCGCGCGACGGGACGACCTCGTCGGCCTCGACGGCGGCCGCCGTCACTCGCCGACGAACTCCGGCTCCTGGTCGCCGTCGAAGGCGGCGTGGCCGCGCGCGAAGTCCTCCGTGTTCGTCAGCCCGGCGATGGCGTCGGCTTCGGCGGCCAGCTGTGCGTCGAGCGGCCGATCGTAGCTCTCGACGAGGAGCCGCTTGGTCGCCGCGTAGGCGGCCGTCGGGCCGTCGGCGAGCCGTTCGGCCTTGGCGGCCAGCCGGTCTTCGAGGGCATCATCAGGCACGGCCTCCGTCGCCAGGCCGAGTTCGACGGCCTCCTCGGCGTCGATGGGCTCGTCGCGGAAGGCCAGCTCCTGGGCGCGGCGCAGGCCGACCAGCCGCGGCAGCAGGTACGTCGAGCCGCCGTCGCCGGATAGCCCGATCCGCGGGTAGGCGAACTCGAGGCGGGCCGACTCCGCGACGAGGACGACGTCGCCGCAGATCGCCGGCCCGAGGCCGCCGCCGGCGGCGACGCCGTTGACGCCCGTGACGACCGGCTTCGGCGCCCGGACGAGCCCGCCGACGAACTCGTGGAGCGTGCCGGCCAGCGCCCGGAGCCGGGGCTCGTCGCTGCCGTCGCCGGACAGCGTCGTCAGGTCCGCACCCGTGTTGAAAACGGGGCCGTTTGCGGTCACCGCGATACACCGCACATCGTCGTCGCTGACCAGCGCCCGGACGGCGTCGGCCAGCTCCTCGGCCATCCGCTCGTTCAGTGCGTTGTGGGCGTCCGGCCGGTCGAAGGCCAATCGGCCGACGCCGCCCGTCCGCGCCACCTCGATGGTCCGGTAGTCGGACATACCGCCGGCGACGGCCGCCGGGGGCTTAACTCCCGTCGGCCGGGCCGCCGGCACCTGGCTCCCGGCTCGTCGGCCGGCTCAGTCGTCGCCGTCGCCGCCGTCGCCGTCGTCGTCGAACCGCCGGTCGACACTCTCGGCATGGGCCTCCAGCCCCTCGGCGCGGGCCAGCGTCGTCACCGTCTCCCGCAGCGCCGACAGCGCCCCGGCGTCGAGCCGCTGGACGGTCGTCGAGCGGAGGAACTGGTCGACCGACAGCCCGCCGGCGACCTTCGCTAGCCCGCCGGTCGGCAGGACGTGATTGGTGCCGGTCGCGTAGTCGCCGGCCGCCACCGGCGAGTGAGCACCGAGAAAGACGCTGCCGGCGGAGTTGACCCGATCCAGCACCGACTCGTCGTCCGCGGCGACGACCGAGAGGTGTTCGGCGGCGTACTCCTCGGCGAACAGCACCGCCTCCGACATCGACCGCGCCAATAGGACGCCGGAGACGTCGTCGTCGTCGAGCGCCTCCCGGATGACGTCGCTCCGGTCGCGGCGTTCGGCCTGGCGGTCGCAGGCCTCGGCGACGGCCTCGGCGGTCGCCTCGTCGTCGGTGACGCAGACGACCGACGCGTTCGGGTCATGTTCGGCCTGCGCGAGCAGGTCGGCGGCGACCAGCTCCGGGTCGGCGGTCGCGTCGCAGACGACCAGCAGCTCCGAGGGGCCGGCCAGGAAGTCGATCTCGACGTCGCCACGGACGGCGGCCTTCGCGGCCGTCACCCACCGGTTACCCGGCCCGACGACCTTCTGGACCGGCGCGACGGTCTCGGTGCCGTAGGCCAGCGCCGCCACCGCCTGGGCGCCGCCGACCTGGTAGACGGCGTCGACGCCGGCGACGTGGGCGGCCGCCAGCGTCGGCGCCGGTAGCTCCTCGGCCGGCGGCGTCGCTACCGCGACGTGGTCGACGCCGGCGACCGCCGCCGGGACGGCACCCATCAGCACGCTGGAGGGGTAGGCGGCGGTGCCGCCGGGGGCGTAGACGCCGACCCGCTCCAGCGGCCGGAACCGCCGGCCCAACTCCCGGCCGTCGAACGACGCCCGCCAGTCGTCCGGCAACTGCCGCTCGTGGAAGGCCTGGACGTTGTCGGCGGCGGTCTCGATCGCTTCGCGGACGTCGTCGTCGACCGACTCGTAGGCGCGTTCGGCCTCGTCGGTGACCTCGAGGTTGCCGACGGTCACGTCGTCGAACTCCTCGGCGAACTCCCGGAGCGCGACGTCACCCTCCCGCCGCACCCGGTCGACGATGTCGTCGACGTCCGCCCGGACGGCGCCGATTCCGGCGTCCCGGTCGAACAGCGCGGCCCGCTCGTCCGGCGAGAGCTCCGCGACGGCTCTGACGTTCATGTCCCGGTGGACGGCGCCGCCGGCCAAAGCGGTTTCCATCCGTCCGGGGCGGCGGGCGGACCGCCTCGGCGGACGAAAACGCATATCACCGACCGGCATCTACCGCCGGGCGATGCTGAGCGCCGTCATGGAGGACTACATCAAGGCGATCTACTCGCTGCAGGCGGAGCCCGGCCAGCGGGTGGGCACCTCCGAGCTCGCCGACGCCCTCGACGTGACCTCCCCGACGGTGTCGAGCATGCTGTCGAAGCTGGCCGACCGCGGGCTCGTCGACCACGAGGAGTACCGCGGCGTCACGCTCACCGACGAGGGCGAGGTGGTCGCCCTCGAGATCATCCGGCACCACCGGCTGCTGGAGGCGTTTCTCACCGAGCGGCTCGACTACGACTGGGCCGACGTCCACGAGGAGGCCGACCGCCTCGAACACCACGTCTCCGAGGAGCTGACCGACCGCATCGCCGAGACGCTGGACAACCCCGGCGTCGACCCCCATGGCGACCCCATTCCCGACGCCGACCTCGAGCTGCCCGACTCGGAGGCGACGGGGCGGCTCTCGACGGCCGAGGAGGGCGATTCCGTCGTCGTCCGGCGCATCCGCCACCAGGGCGACGAGGAGCTGCGCTACCTCGCGGCGGCGGGCATCGAGCCCGGCGTCGAATTGGAGGTACTGGAGGTCGCGCCGTTCGGGCTCGTCACCGTCGAGACACCGGCGGGCCAGCAGGGCCTCCCGGAGGAGATCGCCGCCATCATCGAGACGACGCCCGCGACCGGAGCCGAGGCCTAACCAGCCACCAGCAGGCGACGACCGCGGCGACGGCACAGCCGCCGAGCAGGAACGCGACGACGGGGTCGACCGCCGCCCCGTCGGCGGCGGCCTCGGCGCTCAGCGCCGCGCCGTCATCGGTCTCGGCGGGGTCGGCTGCGAGCCAGTCGATCGCCGCGGCGAAGACGGCTGTCGCGGTGCCGACGACCAGCGCGAGCCCGAACAGCCCCGCGAGTCGATCCCGCAGCCGCGAGGCGTCGTCGGCGTCGCCGGCGAACAGCACGACCGCCTCGCGGCTAGGCGCGTAGACCGTCACCTCGGTGCCCGTCTCCGAGTAGCCGGTGCCGGCGGGTTCGATGAGCCCCGCCGTTTCGAGGTTATCCAGGTGGTAGTGGACGTTCTGTAGCGACGTCCCGACCTCCTCCCGGACCGCCGCCGGGGTCCGCGGCTCCTCGTAGATGGCCGACAGCACCCGGCGGGCCGTCTCCGAAGACAGGGCGTCGAAGGCGTCGTCGGCCTCCTCGTCGCTCACCTCCAGCACCCGAGGCGTCTCCGGCGACGGCGACACGTCGGGTCGACTCGGTAGCAGGCTCATCGGTCGCCGGTAATCGTCCCCCATCAATATCGATTGCGTAAGGTAAAACAGTCGTTTTACCCCGGCGGCCGCGACCCGGCGACGGCCGCCGGCGGGCGGGAACCCGGAGACCGGAAGCGAGCGCCCGAGCGGTACGACACATCAGCCGTTGCTACCGACGGCACCCGCGAAACAAGGGAGGGGTTCCGTCAGATGTAGTCCTGGTCCTCGAGGCCGTCCATGATGTCGTCGACGAGGTCGTCGACGGAGTCGTAGGGGAACTCCTGTTGGCCGCCGGCCTTCGTGTTCAGCTCCATGGCGGTCATCGAGAAGTCGCCCGACTCGAACGTCGTACCGGGCCCCTGCGGCAGCGCCGGCACGAGGTCCATCGGGCTGTTGACGGGGTAGTCGGCGCCTTCGAACGCTTCGGTGAACTGCTCTCTGAGGTCTTCCGACGCCCGCCCCGAGTCGGCGGCATGGACCGCGGCTCCCGTCAGGCGGCGACGACGTCCTCGTCGGTCGGGCTCCGGGCGTCGTACTCGGCGACGAGGGCGTCCAGTTCGGCGGCGTCATCGGCGCCGGGCAGTTTCCGGTCGGCGGTCCGGCAGTCGGCGTCGATGTCGAGCCGGTCGCAAACGCGGTCGGCGGCCGCCTCGGCCATCCGCCGGTAGGTGGTCAGTTTCCCGCCAACGACGCTAAGGAGGTTGTCGACGCCGCCGTCGGCGTGGTCCAGCAGGAAGAAGCCCCGAGAGATGTCGCGGCGGTCCTCGCCGGCCTCGTCGGGTTCGTACAGCGGCCTGACGCCCCACCAGCTGCGGGCGACCGGCGCCTCCGCGACCGGCGGCAGCATCGCCGCACACTCCTCGATCGACCGCTCGACCTCCCAGTCGGCCCGCTCGTACGCCTCGGGGTCGTCGACCGGGACGCTGGTCGTCCCCAGGACGACCTGGTCGCCGTGCGGGACGACGATGTCGCCATCATCCGGCGTCCGGCACCGGTTCAGCACCGGCCCGTCGGCGAGGGCGTCGTACTCGACGGCGACCATCACGCCGCGGGCCGGCGCCATCTCGATGTCGACGCCGGCCATCGCCGCGACCTCGCCGGCCCACGCGCCCGTCGCGTTGACGACGTGGTCGACGCCGACCGTCCCGTCGACGGTGCCGCCGAGCGTCGCGGCCGTCACCCGGCCGTCCTCGACGGTCAGCCCCTCCAGCGGCGCGTGCGGCCGGACGGTCCCCTCGACGTCGGCCGACAGCCCGGGGGCGCGCTCGCGGGCCGCCGCCGGCGTCAGCCGCTCGGCCTCGATGCCGACCGCCTCGCAGGCCGCCAGCTTCTCCTCGAAGTAGTCGGGATCGTCGCCGGACAGCCCCACGAACAGCCCGTCGGTTTTCCGGACGCAGTCGCCGGCGACCGACCGGAGGATGCGGTTCTCCTCGATGCACTCCTCGGCGCCCGGCGGGTCCGACTCCGCGTAGCGGGCGCCGCTGTGCAGCACGCCGTGGGACCGCCCGGAGGTGCCACCTGAAACCCCGCCGCGGTCGACGAGCGTCACGTCCACGCCGCGCAGCGCGAGGTCCCGCGCGACGCCGGTTCCGGTCGCGCCGCCGCCGACCACGAGTACGGTCGTCATCATCGCACGTTCGTGTCGAGACGTATCACTCTGATTCCGCCGGTCGTTCTTGCGCCGTCTGACGCCACCCGAAGCGTCGCGGCGGCTCCGTCCACTCGGCAGACGCGTGCCCGAACGTCGGACCACTCTCGCGTACCGATCGGCGGTCGACCGTCGCGTCGCTGCGGCGTCGGGGTCGCCGGCGGGCAGAACTGGACTCCGCCGTGGCGCGGCCTGATCCGGTCGAACGTCGCCCGGAACGCTCCCGGGCGAGAACCCTGTCCGGATGTTCGACCACGATGGCGACGTAGCACACAGTATGAGCCGGGTGATGAGACGGATCGTGCAGGAACTCCACGACGAGCCACGCCTCGAAGGCCGGCGGATCACCGTTCGGTTTATCAAAGAACGGATAGGAGCGCGAGGGCTCGATCCGCGACCCGTCGCCGATCGCCACGATCTTGTGGCAGATATCTTACTGAGCGCTCACTTACTACTACAACCATCCCGAAGAGATGCGTCAGGTCGGACATCAGCGCCGATCCGCGGTCGAAGGACACGCTCGTCTGACGACTGACCTCGACGAACTGCGTGATTGATGGAGTATCGCGTTCTCGCCGACGAAAACGCCGAGCGGGCGACGATCAATCATCGTTTCACCGCTCGTCGTCGTCGACGGTCGACCCGCCGCCGTGGGTCGGCGGTGTGGCCGTCGGCTCGACGGGAGTGCCGTCACGGTCGACCGGCGTCGGGCCGCCGATAAACGTCCTCGTTCGCTCCGCCTGTGGATCTTCGAAAAACGACCGGACGTCGTTGCTCTCGATGACCTCTCCGAGATAGAGGAACACGACCTCGTCGGCGAGCCGGCGGGCCTGGGCCATGCTGTGGGTGACGAGAACGATCGTGTATTCGGATTTTAACTCTCTGAGCGTCTCCTCGACGCTTTCGGCCGACACCGGATCGAGCGCGGAGGTCACCTCGTCACAGAGCAACACGTCCGGTTCGACGGCCAGCGATCGGGCGACACAGAGCCGCTGGATCTGACCGGTCGATAGCTCCGCGCCCGGCGCGTCGAGTCGGTCGGCGACCTCGTCCCAGAGGTTGACCTTCCGGAGATAGGTTTCGACCTTCTCGTCGAGATCGGCCTTCGAGTCGTAGTCACCGTGGATGCGCAGCCCGTAGGCGACGTTTTCGTAGATCGACACCGGCAGCGCGGTCGGGGTCTGCGGGACGTAGCCGATCCGTCTGCGGATCTCCGGGGCCGGTACGTCGGTGTCGTACACCGACTCTCCCGAGAGCAAGACGTCACCGTTGATCTCGACGTTCTCTTGAATATCGTGGAGCCGGTTGAGCGATTTCAACAGCGTCGATTTCCCGCAGCCGGACGGGCCGATGATCGTCGTGAGCGTGTTCGCCGGGAAGTCGATCGAGACGCCTTTGACGGCCTCGATCTCGCGGTCGCCTGTGTACGTTACTGAAAGCTGGTCCGTCGTGAGCGGAATGTCAGTCATCTGTTTCCTCCGGGTGTGTATCGTGCGTAGCGGCCGGCCAACAGCTTCGAGAGGACGATCAAGCCGAGTACGACGACGGTCAACACGAACGCCGCTGCGTAGGCGTGGGAGCGAACCTCGGCGTTGAACGACATCGCCTGATCGAAGATGAGCACCGGCAGCGTCGTCGCCGCGTCGAACAGCCCGCCGGGCATCCGGGTGCTGCGGCCGGTGGTGAACAGCACGGTCGCCGCATCGCCGATGCCACGGGCAAACCCCATCACCAGGCCGGCGATAACGCCCGGCGCGGCCGCCCGAACGGTCATCCGCGCGCTCTCGAATCGGGTCGCGCCGAGCCCGTATGTCGATTCCCGAACCGTCTCCGGGGCCGCGCGCAACGCCTCGTCGGTGTAGCGCGTCATGATCGGATACTGGAAGATGGCGATGGCGACGATGCCGAAGAAGAGACTCGTCTGTGTGCCGGTCGCGATGATGATCGTCAACACGAAGAGGCCGTAGACGATCGGCGGGGTGCCCCACAGCACGTTGAGAAACATGTTCACAGCGTCGGAAAACCGTTCGCTGGAGTAGTCGCTCTGGAGATAGACCGCCGTCGACACCGCAGCCACCATCGAGACGACCGTCGCCGGGCCGACGATGAAGATGCTGCCGAGCACCGCATGCAGAAAGCCGCCCGTGCCTTCGAGCATGTACCGTGCGCCCGGCGGTGTAAGCACGATCGACGGGTCGGCGAGCAGTACGCCGCCGCCTCTGATGACGGTGACCCCGATGACTAACAGTAACACGCCGACGACGAGCGAGGCGGCCGCCCGCACCGCAATTCCGAACAGTCGCTGTCTTGTGTAGCGGTTCATCGGTACTGCCACCGCCGTTTGAGCCGCCGTTGGACGAGCATCGCGCCGAAGTTGAACAGCCAGACGACGACGACGAGCATCAGCCCGACGAAGATCAACGCCGACTGCGTGAGCGGCAGCGACATCAGCTCGCCGAAATCGTTGACGATCAGCGTCGGTAGCGTCTGGCCCGACGAGAAGACCGAGGAAGGGATCTGTGTCTGGCCGCCGATCAGCAACGCCGGCACGATGGTCGCCCCGAAAACGCGGCCGAAGCCCAGCAGGATCGCCGAGAAGATCCCCGGCCCGGCCGCCCGGAGCAATACCGACCGGATCGTCTCGAACTTCGTCGCGCCGACGCCGAGCGACGTTTCCCGTAGCTCGTCGGGGAGCGATTCGAGCGA
Organism: Halobacteriales archaeon QS_8_69_73; assembly: GCA_003022945.1. Classification (GTDB taxonomy): domain Archaea; phylum Halobacteriota; class Halobacteria; order Halobacteriales; family Haloarculaceae; genus Natronomonas. The sequence goes on from PXRZ01000010.1 coordinate 17,732, forward strand.
CTCGACCGTCAGCGAGGTCATAAATGGGGTGATGACGATCGCCATCACGAGACTGACCGTGAAGATGCCGACGCCGACGGTGTTCTCGCCGAACACCGGGGCGACGTAGTTGCCGACGAACGGCACGACGACGATCAGCGCGACCAGCCCGAAGATCACGCTCGGGACCGCCGCCAGTACGTCGATCAGCGCAGCGACGAGCGTCTTCATTCGCCCCTCGGCGTACTCGGCGATGTAGATCGCCGCACCGAGGGCGACCGGAACCCCCATGACCATCGAGAGCACGGTGACGTAAACGGTACCGACGATCGCCGGCAGAAAGCCGAACTCGTTCGCCGCGGGATCCCAATTCGCGGAGGTCAGCAGCGAGCTGAGGGGGTACTCCGAGAGGATCGGCAGTGACCGATAGAACAACAGCAACGTGATCCCCGCGAACAGCGCGATCGCCGTATAGCCCGCCGCGGTGAGCCAGTAGCTGCTGTAACGTTCGGCGAGCAGCCGTCGGCCGAGGCGACTCGATCGAGCCCGGTCTCGGAGATCGTCAGTGTCGGTGGTCACGATTCGGTGTTGTTCTCGAGGGTCGTTCGCCCGTCTTCGAGGCGGTCTTCCGTCAGGGGGACGTACCCGTTTTCGGAGACGTACTGCTGGCCGTCGGTGAGCACCCACTCGATGAACGGCGCGACGGAGGCGTCGAAGGCACCGTTCGCGGCGAGCCACATCTCACGGGCCGGCGGGGCCGGGTAGTCGCCGCGCTCGACGGCCGCGAGCAGCTCATCGCGAGTCCGATAGAACGATTCCGACTCGGAGAGTCCGTCGCCGTCACGGTCGAGCGGAACCGGCCGAATCTCGCCGTCGAGTTCGCCGCTATCGAGATCGTAGACGTAGTTGACGTTGTTCATGGCGATGGCGTTTTCGTTGTCGCCGAGCGACTGGGCGACCGACTGGTCGCCGTTGAAGTTGCCGTCCGAGAACTCCTCGAGCTCGTTCTGTGTGTAGGCGTCGCCCTCGCCGCCGAGGAACTCGCCCCACTTTTTGTACGCTGCCGATGCGTCCGAGCGGCCGTAGATGACGATCTCGGCGTCGACACCGGCGTCCGGGAACAGCTCACCCCAATCGGTGATTTCTCCGGTGAATATTGCTTCTAACTCCGCTCTCGTCACCCCCTGTGACTGGATCTGATCGATCACCGGATTGTTCTTGTTGACCGTGCCGACGACGGTGTCGATCAACATCGGCACCGCGACCAACCCGCGTTCGAGTTCCTCCTCGAAGGGCTCACGCCCCATCATAGCGACGTCGACCTGATCGTTGAACACGTCGGACACGCCGACGCCGGTGCCGCCGCCGGAGATGTCGAAGGTGAGATCACTCTGCTCGGCGTAGAGGTCGGCCCACACCTCTACCATCGGCAGCGGGCCGACGCCGCCGGAAATTCGCACCGTCTGGCCGCCGCTGTTTCCGCCGAAACAGCCGGCAAGCGAGATCACGGTGCCGGCAGCTGCCGTGCCCAGCATAGACCGTCGTGAATACAGTCGTGTCATTACGTTTCGTACCGCTCTGGTACATATACTACCTTGCTAGACGTCAAATATCCGTTCTTCGCCGACATACCGGAAACTGTTGCTGGTATTCATAACTCGGTTACCTGACGAGTCACTGCCGCACTGCTATTCGACCCTCGGCCGGACCGCCACAGCTTCAGTAGGTCGTGTGCCGCCGAGAACAGCGACTATTCCGGTCGTACTCCTATCTTCAAACAGCGAGAGAATCCCGCCGTCGACGGCGCTTCGCGCCGTCTGCCTATGGCGTCCCCGACGCCACGCTGTCGTCGGGCACTGCCCGACTGCCTGAGGGACATGGTCTCTCTCTGTCGTCGGGCGACGCCCGACCGCCCGAGGGAGCTTCGCTCCCTCTCCGTTCACCGCGCGGAGGATGTCACTTGTGGAAAGTCGGTTACGGCGTCGAACGGATCGGCGACGTCGAGGAACTCGGCCTCGGTGCTGAAGACGAATCGACTCTGCGCACGGACGCGAGACGGACCGTCTCGTTTTCACGCGGGATGACGACTTCCTCGCCCGGATGAATGTCGAGGATACCGTCGGGATTCCCTTTCAGGAGAACCAGACGCTTTCGGCCCGAGAGGTGGGGGATGTCATCCACGAACTCTCCGGGTATATCGATCGGTCCGACGTGACGCTCGAATACATGAGCCGAAACTGGCTGTAACTACGCCGATTCTCGAAGCTAACGACAATACCCAGTAGAGCCGAAATGTACGCCCGGAACACTAACGTCCGACGTCACTCCAGGCAGCGTGCCATGGTTGGTCGGCTAACCCTCGTGCCGGGCGGGTGACGCCTTCGGCGTCACCGATTGCGCGAACGGTGCGAACCGCGCGAGCGGCGCGAGCCGCGAGCGCGGGCCGATGTGACGCACCCGGGTTCTCCGCGCGGTCATCGCTGCCCTGTCGGGCGACTCGGGCGGGGACTGAAGGTGCGTGTCGGTCGTAGCGCCGCCGGCTACCTCCGTCTTTCGGCTCAGGGGGCCGCGTAGTCGGCCTCCCGGACCTGCGCGTAGCCGCCGTCGCGGTAGCCGAACTTCCGGACGACGTACTCGCCGAACAGCTTTGCCCCCGACAGCCCCGCGTACATCGCCTGCCGGGGCTCGAAGGCGTCGTCCTGGACGGCGTCGACCAGCCCGAAGATGTGGTCCCAGTCGTCGGGGTCGTACCCCCGCACCATCTCGGCGAAGACGCAGTTGCGCCGCACCTCGTCGCCGACGGCCGCCCGCCACTCGCGGTTGTACGCCGACAGCCGGTCGTTTGCGGCCAGCCGGCCGGCGATCCGGCCGGTTCGGACGGCGACGTGGTCGCCGCCCTCATGGAAGGCGGAGGTACCGCCCATGGCGCCGCCGGTGACCGCGACGTTGGCCGCCGTCGGCGACTCGATGGGTCGCGTCGAGGAGATGGGGTACGTTTCGGTGCCGCCGGACTTCCCGCGGTCCTCAACGAGCGGGAAGTCTTGTGCGTCGTAGCCGTCGTAGACCTCCTCCAGCAGGCGCTCGATGTAGGTGGCGCCCTGCGGGACGCGGTCGTCGTCCGGCCGGAGCAGGTGGTAGGCCCCGGGGTCGTCGACGTCGTCGAGCCCCATCCCGATGGGCATCGTCAGCCCGACGCGGGCGACGGGGTCGTCGTTCGGGAACACCCACGGATAGGCGGTGTGGCCGGGCATGTACCCCCACCAGAACTTGATGCGGTCGGGCTCGAACAGCTCCTCGGGCAGCCGGCGGTACTCCTGGTAGGCGATGTGGTTGGCCTCCCGGGAGCCGAGCCGCTCGAGGTCGTCGGCGGCCAGCCAGTTCTCCAGCACGCGGCCGGTGACGGTCCGCTGGGGTCCGTCGGCCAACACGAGGTGGTCGGCGACGATTTCGGTGCCGTCCCGCAGCGTCAGCGTGTGACTCGGCCGGCCGGTCGTCTCCGTCTCTACGTCGGCGACGGTCGACCCGACGCGGTACTCCGCGCCGGCGTTTTCGGCGCGTTCCCGGAGCCAGTCGTCGAACCGGGCCCGGTGGACCGTGAAGCCGAAGTTGGGGTACGACGACCCCATGTTGGTGTCGGTCAGCTCCACCGTCGCGTCGGGGCTGATGAACTCCGCGGCGTGTAGCTCCTGGTGTTTCACCTTCTCCGGAACCGGCTCCTCGAGGTTCATCAGGTCGACCCAGTAGTCGAGGATGCCGGCGGCGTCCGTCGAGTCGGGGCCGAGCGCCTCCCGGTCGGCGCGCGGCACCCCCTTCTCGAGGACGACGGCGTCGGCGCCCTCGCTGGCGGCCGCGTGGCCGGCCGAGGAGCCGGCCGGCCCGCCCCCGACGACGGCGACGTCTACCTGTCGCATATAAGCGTACGGGGCCGCGTTCGGTTTAAATCGCTTGCCCTGTGACCGCCGCTGACGGCGGCTCATACTGCCGACTGTAACTACGTGAAGCGGCCCTGCCCGGAAAATGGAGGTTCTGAACGGTCAACCCCGTACTGCTGAGGAACATCGAAACGATAACAGCCGGCAGTATCAGTAGTCGGGCGACTCCTCGACGACACCCTCCCGCTGGTTGACGACGCGGGCCCACACGAACAGCGCGTCCGACAGCCGGTTGAGGTAGGCGACGGCGGCGTCGTTGACCGGCTCGTCGCCGGCCAGTGCCACCGCGCGGCGCTCGGCCCGCCGGCAGACCGACCGGGCGTGGTGGAGCCGCGCGCCGGCGTCGCCGCCGCCCGGCAGGATGAACTCCTCCAGCGGCTCCAACTCGTCGTCGAAGTCGTCGATCCACTCCTCCAGCCGCTCGACGTGGTCGGCTCCGATGTGTGGGGTGTCCTCGTCGTCGGGGTCCGGGCTCGCGAATTCCGCCTGGACGATGTGGAGGTGGTTCTGGACGGCCGCGAGCCGCTCGTCGACGTCGTCGTGGCCCGACGGCCGGACCCGGCCGACGAGGCTGTTCACCTCGTCGACCGTCCCGTAAGCTTCGATGCGCTGGCTCGTCTTCGACACCCGCGACATGTTCCGGAGGTCCGTCATCCCCTCGTCGCCACGGCCGGTGTAGATCTTCATACGCCACGGTTGGCGCCGGGGCCGTTTATCGGCTGTGGAATAGGCGCTAAAACCACCCGATTTAGCGGGGGGATATAGCGCCGTCATGGGTTAGTTTTAGCGGTTCGCAGGCCGCCTGTGATACTGACCGAGGCGGCCTTGCCGCCCGATGTGATGAGACAGTATCGGGAATTCCGCAGGGTCGATCGACGGTGTTCCCGTCGATCCGCCCGCTGTGGATACCGTCGGAAAACGACTCAGGTACTCCCGAATCCAGCGAGGGTAGGGATAATGGGAGCGTGGCACTCCCTGTATCACGACGGGATACGAACCCGAAGTTCCTAATACAATGAAGACCGGCTTCGTGGGAAGCCCCGCGGTCGACGGCGCTTGTGCCGTCTGCTCGTGGCGTCGAAGACGCCACGCTGTCGTCGGGCACTGCCCGGCTGCCTGAGGGACGTGGTCCCTCTCTGTCGTCGAGCGACGCCCGGCTGCCCGAGGGACGCGGTCCCTCTCCGTTCGGCACGGGGGGGATGTCACACGGTTGGTAATCCGGAAGACCCGTCGCCGGGACGGGATCCGGCCGCGGTCAGTCGCTGGGGTCCGTCGGCACGAGAAAGATGTACGCGAAGACACCGAAGGCGACGCCGAGCGGGAACCCCCACTCGAGCCCGAGCCGGAGGTCCCCGAGCAGGAGCCCGCCGACGGTCGCGATAAGGAAGGCCAGCGAGAAGAATGCCGTCGCGCGGATGAGGTCGTCCTCGACGAGGGCTCTCATCGGCGGGTGGTGAGAGCGACGGTTCGGTGGGCAGACGCGCGGACGGGGCCGGCTCGTCGCACGGGTCGGTTCACTCGAACTCGCCGTCGCGGATCTCGGGTTCGGCCTGGTGGGCCATGTTCACCTGCAGGTCCGGCAGGTGCAGCGCGAGGTCGGTCGTCGTGATGATGCCGACGGCCGACCCCTCCTCGACGATGGGGAGCTTCTTGACGCCGTTGTGACCCATCCGCTCGGCGGCCGCCTGGATGGTGTTGCCGCGGCGGATGGTCACGACGGGGTCGGTCATGTGCTCCGTCACCGGCGTCGTGGGGTCGAGTTCCTCGCCGACGGCGGCGACGACGTCCGACTCGGTGACGATGCCGCGGACGCGGTCCTCGCCGACGATCAGCGAGCCGATTCCCTCGGCGTCGAGCGTCCGGGCGGCCGCCGCGAGCGTCGCGTCCGCCGGGACCGTCTCGACCGGCGTGGTCATCAGCTTCTCGACGGTTGCATCTGGTTCGGCCATACCGCACGAACCGTGGGCGCGGGCTTAAACGTACCTGGTTTGGGGTTAACCACGGACCCGCGTCGCCCCCTTTCGTAGCACCTTCCGGTTGGGGATGAGGTACTCCTCGCCGTCGCTCTCGACGAGCGTGACGAAGATGTCCATCTCCTGGACGATGCCCCGGCTGCCGTCTATCTCCACCTCGTCGCCGATGCTGTACGGCTCCACCAGCAGGAGGTAGACGCCGGCGGCGGCCGACGACAGGAGGTCCTTGAACGCGAGGCCGCCGAGAAAGAACAGTCCGAAGGCATACGCCGCCAGCATGATGAGCAGGGCGCCGGTGGCGACCCGGAGCTGCGACAGCGCGACCAGCGTGGCGATGTACAGCACCGAGTACTTCACCAGCCGCGGGATGACGGTCACTTCGGGGAGTTTGACGCTGCGGAGCCGCTCGCCGACGACGATTTCGGCCTTGTCGCCGACGAGGACGCCGACGATGACGACGAGTACGGCGACGAACAGCCGGGCGAGGAACTGATTGACCGTGAAAACGAGCGACCGGGACGGCGCGATGTCGAGCGTCTCGACGACGTACAGCGCCCCGAAGAGGAGCAAAAAGACGCCGCACACCTGCGAGACGAGCCCGACCGTCGAGCTGCCGACGCCCTGTGCGGCCCGCTCGAAGGCCGTCCCCTCGACGGCTTCGTCGACGCCGACCCGGAGCAGCACCCGCCGGACGATCCAGACGGTGCCGCCCCAGACGGCGAGCCCGCCGACGACGAGTGCGACCGCCAGCGTGAGGTTGCCACCGTCGAGGGCCAGCCCCTCGAACTGCTCGGGGACGGACTGCATGCTCAGTACTCCTCCGGGTCGAGCTCGAGGACGATCTCCCCGCCGGAGAAGGCCCGGACGAGCCCGTCGGACTCCGACAGCACCACCGCCACCGCGTTCGTGTCCCGCGTGATGGCGCCGGCGGCCATGTGGCGGGCGCCGAGCCCCTTTGGGATGTCGACGCCCTCGGCGGCGGGCTCGAGGTAGCGGTACGAGGAGACGATCTTCCCGGCGTCGCTGACGACGAAGGCACCGTCCAGCCGGGAGAACTCCTTCAGCATCACGTCGACGATGGGGTCGCCGACGTGGACGTGGCTCTTCTCGAAGGGGTTGTACGACAGCGGCCGGGAATTGTTCATCACTTTCCCGGCGTCGCCGACGACGAACAGCGCGCCGACGCGCTTGCCCTTCTGGCCCTTCTTGCCCAGCTCGATGGCCACCTCGAAGACGTTCCGGATGACCTCCGGATCGGCCCGGCTGTTGACGAACAGCCCGTACACCCCCGAGTGGTCGAAGTCGCCGGCCCGGACCCGCGTGACGGTGTCGATGTCGTCGGCGAACAGCTCCGCCGCACAGCCGACCTGGTCGCCCTCCTCGAGATAGCCGTCGTCGAGCCCGCCCTCGACGCCGAATCGGATGCGCTCCCGGAGGCTCCGGAACTCTAGCGGCAGCTCCACGTACCGCTCGGCGTCGACGGCGTTCTCCGGTGCGACCACGACGACCGGCGGCTCCGCGTCCGCGAACGACTCGTGGACCGACGCGCTCGGCGAGAAGAGAAAGACGCTGTCGACGTCGGCGACGATGTCATCCAGCAGCGCTCCGAGTTCGTCCATCACACCTTTATCACATCAAACAGGAAAAAGCGTTTTGGGGGGTCCGACGTGCGGCAGACGGGTATCACCGAACGGACAGATCATCCGACCGGCGCCCGTCGGAGAGTCCATGCCCGCCGGCCGCCTGCCGGCGGCATGCGCGTCGCCGTCCTCGGCGTCGGCTACGCCGGCCTGACGGTCGCCCGCCGTCTTGAGCGGCGGCTCCCCGAGGAGGCCGACCTGGTTGCCGGCGACTCCGGGACCCACCTCGTCCAGCACGAACTCCATCGCGTCGTCCGGCGACCGTCGCTGGCGGAGGCGATCACGGTGCCGCTGTCGGCGACTCTTGAGTGGGCCGAGATCCGTTGGGCCCGGGTTGTCCGTCGATTCCGGGGCCGTCGGCGACGGCGCCGTCGCACGAGTCAGCCCGGCCGTGGTCAGCGGCGACCCCGCGCGGGCACTGGAGGCGGTCATCGGCGCCGGTCATCCCGGGTCGGTCGGCGCCGTCGAGGCGGCGACGACGCTGGTCCGGGAAGAACTCGATTGGCCGGACGCCGACCCGCTCGACCCCGCCGTCGCGGCGGCCGTCGCCGGCGCCGTGCCGACGGACGCAGCCGACCCCTCGACGCTCGGCGCGCTCGGGCGACACGTTCTCGGCCCGACCGTCGAACTGTCGACGGCCGCCCTGGGCGAGGGAACTGTCGACCTCACCGGGCTGACGCGGCCGACCGACCGGGACCATCTCGGAGCCCCGGCGAACCGGCTGTCCCGGGGGCCGTTCGGCCCCGGCGGCGGCGACCGGTAATGTCGCAGTCGAGTGGTCCTCGCGGATCGGCGGAGCCCGGGTCGGCCCGGGTTCGGCTACGGGGACGGAGCGGTGAGGCGAGTCTCGTCGCCGCGCGTCGAGAAGGCGTCGGAGCGTTACCTGGCGTCCTGCAGGGACCGAACGGTATCGGACATGAGCCATCGGTCCTCCTCGTCGGGATCCTCGATGCAGAGCGCGTAGAAGCTGTCGCGTCCCTCGTCGACCGAGATGCGGTAGCCGCTGCTCGTCAGTGACGCGCCGTCGCGACCCACGTCCAGCGTCGATTCGTTCACGTACGCAGTTCGGTGTTCGGCAAAAATAACCCGCACGGTTTCCCATGGAGCCCAAACCGGTTCCCGGCCGGTCGATGTCCGATTCCGCCCACCGATATACTTTTTCCGATTACCGTCCGACAAGGCGGTATGTCAGAGTCCGGGCAGTTCGAGGGGTTCGGCGGTCGACACGTTCCGGAGCCGCTGGAGGAGCCGCTGGAGCAGCTGGCGACGGCCTTCGAGGAGATCGTCCCGACCGAGCGGTTCCAGAGGCGGTTCCACCACCTCCTGGGCCACTACGGCGGCCGGCCGACGCCGGTTTACCACGCCGAGACCCTCAGCGAACGGTACGGCGCGGAGATATACTTCAAACACGAGGACCTGCTGCACGGCGGGGCACACAAGCTCAACAACACGCTCGGCCAGGGACTGCTGGCCGAGGAGGCCGGCAAGGAGCGGCTCATCGCCGAGACCGGCGCCGGCCAACATGGCACCGCGACGGCGATGGTCGGCGCGATGCTCGACCTCCCGACGAAGATCTACATGGGCGAAAAGGACATCGAGCGCCAGGAGATGAACGTCTTCCGGATGCGGCTGCTCGGCGCCGAGGTCGAGCCGGTCACCCGCGGCGACGAGGGCCTCGCCGAGGCCGTCGACGCCGCCCTCGAGGACTTCGCCGCCAACATGGACGACACCCACTACCTCGTCGGCAGCGCCGTCGGCCCCGACCCGTTCCCGCGGATGGTCCGGGAGTTCCAGTCGGTCATCGGCCGCGAGGCCCGCGAGCAGATCCGGGAGCTGCACGGCGAGTTGCCGGACGCCTGCGTGGCCTGCGTCGGCGGCGGCTCCAACGCCATCGGTCTGTTCCACGCGTTCAAGAACGACGACGTGATGTTCTACGGCGCCGAGCCGGGCGGCCGGGGGGACGCCGAACACTCCGCGCCGCTGTCGAAGTCGGAGACCGACGACCCGCAGGTGTTCCAGGGGATGAAAACCCGCATCATCGACGACGACACCGACAACCACTCCGTTTCGGCGGGGCTGGACTACCCGGCCGTCGGCCCCGAACACGCCGCCCTGCAGGAACTCGGTCGCGCGGAGTACCACGGCATCGGCGACGAGGAGGCCCTGGCAGCGTTCAAGGAACTCAGCCGCGCCGAGGGTATCATCCCGGCGTTGGAACCGGCCCACGCCGTCGCCCTCGCGAAGAAGCTCGCCGCCGAGGACCGCCACGACACGCTGCTGGTCAACCTCTGCGGCCGCGGCGACAAGGACATGCAGACCGCCGCCCGGAAGTTCGACCTGGACTGAGCCAAACGCCGCGCCGCCGCGCTCGACGTCCGCTCGGGCGCGCACCGCTTCCGATCCAGCCTCTCGGTCCGGCCCAGCCGCGGCCCGCGAGCCGTCTCAGCCGAGTTCCTTCTCGAAGTGGACGAGTTCGTAGTCGCCCTCGGTCGACTCGCCGGCGACGGCGTACCCCTCGTCGGCGTAGAACTCGACGGCCGCCGCCTGCCGTCGTGCGGTCGTCGCCAGCATAGGGTCGAACCCCGCCCGCCCGGCGGCGGTCTCCAGCGCTCGCAGCAGCCGCCGGCCGTACCCCCGGCGCTGGCATGACGGCGTCACGCGCATCCGGTGGAGCTCCGCCGCCCCCTCGATCGTCCGCTCGTCGTCGTGGCCGGCCGCCGCCGGCACGAACCCGCCCATCGCGACCAAGGCGCCGGTGCCGGGGACGTCCGCCGGGTCGGTGCCCGTGTCCCGCAGCGCCAGTTCGTGCAACTGCCAGACGGCGTCGGCGTCCCGCCGGTCGTACTTCCGGAGCGAGAGCGGTGGCTCGTCCGTATCGGCGTCCATCACTGCGCGGACGATGGAACGGGGCCGTGTTCAGCCTTCGTCTTCCGGCGGGTCGGTTGCGCCGCTCCTCGCGGGGTCGCTCTATTCTTCGATTCGGGAACTCGCTCGATGCACGGGACCGGATTCGAACCGACGGACATCTGCGGGACAGCGTTCTAACACGGATTGTGGCTCTGAGCCAAATCTGTGGCATCCGCCGGCTTGACTCGTTGGAAACTCCGAATTTTCGTGCCCTGTCGGTGAATTCACCACGTCACAAGACCTATGATATAGTCACTGAGCCATCAAATCCGTGTAAAATAAACCGATAGGGGTAGTAACGAATCTGATAACGTTTGCGTCAATACAGTAGCATGAACCGAAATCTACTCCTCACCGGAATACTGACCATCACAGCACTGAGTGCCGGCTGTACGAGTTTTACCTCGACGGAGTCTCCGACACCGACCGAGCCGCCGCCGCAGCTCGAAATCAGAGCCGCATCTCAGCACGACGTGGCCGTGACGATCTCGGAGGACCCGGACACAGGCTCCATTTTGCTCGATCGGACGTTTGCCGTTCAACCGGGAGAGACGCTCCGGTTCGACGACACCCTCGCCGAAACTGCCAGGTATGCTGTATCAGTCCGTGTAGAGAGCGGTGACTCGTGGAACCGGACGGTCGTGCCGGGAACAGGTACGTCATTGAGATTACTGCCGACGGAGAGATGAGGATAGCCATGTAACCGGAACGCCGGCAGTTACGTAACCGTCGAATATTAAGTCGTTTCCGGCAGTTTTCGCTCACTGTACTGATATTTAAGCCACTCGCAGCATTCCCGACGCTGACGGAGCGACTGACAGAACTCGGTCTGCTTTCGGAATGGACATCCCCTTGCCGTCAGCAAGCCAGAACTTCTGGTAACCGGACTGTCGACGTGTCTGGGAGCTATTCCGGCACGTGAACGCCTCGGCTGCCGATCTCGCCGCCAAATACGGTGAAGTGGACCCTGCGGGACAGTTCGCCGACTCTATGCCGAACGAGTGCGAAGTCTGCTCAAACCTACGAGACGCTCGGCATCGCCGACTTGCGCCGCCGATCTTGCTCGCGCTCGGAATCGCGGTCAGTCTGGGAGACTGAGCCGACCCGGATCCGGACGTGCTCGCTTCGCTGCGCGCCCGGTAGGGTTCCAAATCGGCTCTGCTCTCTCACTTTGGCCGACTCGCTGCGTTCGTCGGCTTCCGCTCGTGCGCGGGACCGGATGGAGACTGGAGCGAGACATTCCTGCTTGGGCCTCTGGCCCTGCGCGGGCTGTGACTCGCAGGGTTCGACCCGACGCCTGCTCTCTCGCTCGTCTGCTATGCTCTCTCGCTCAGTGCGCGGGACCGGATTCGAACCTCGCCGAGACGGTTGTACTCGCTCACTCCGTTCGCTGCGCGCACTGCAACTCGTCTGGTTCGAACTGACGCCCGCTCCTTCCTTCGTTTTTCTCGCTCCGCTCGAAAACCTCAGTCAGTGCGCGGGACCGGATTCGAACCGGCGGACCCCTACGGGACAGCGTCCTAAGCGCTGCGCCGTTGGCCTGGCTTGGCTACCCGCGCGCGGCCATTCGTACCGCCGTCGCGGAAAAGTACCTGTCGTTACCGCCCGGCCCGGTCCCGGATGCGCTCGACGAGGCCCTCGAAGTCGGCCGTCGGCTCGACGTCGCGGACTTCCTCGCCGACCCGCAGTTCGCCGGGGTCGATCACCCGCGCGCAGATGCCGCCGCGGCCGTCGCCGAGGGCGTCGGCGACGCCCGCCTCGCCGGCGACGTCCTCGACGTGCCGACACGGCGGCCGCGGACGGGTGCCCTCGAACGTCGCCGCCCCGAGCCGGAACCGACACTCCAGTAGGTCGTGGACGTCGCCGCCGCGGACGACCAGGTTGCGCCGGTGGCGGCCGTCCGTGAGGTCGATGCCCGTCGTCTCGCGTATCTCCGCCAGCGCCTCGGCCTGCACGAATGTCACCTCGCAGACGTCGAACGGCGAGTAGTAGCCCCGGCCGGTGCAGTAGCGGTCGCCGGCCAGCCCGCCCTCGACGGCCTCGACGGTCTCCCGCGGCTCCATCGGCTCGCCTTCGGCCTCGGCGACGAGAATCCTCTCGAGACGCATACCGGCTCTCGGGACGCGAGACACAAGGTTCCGCCGACGATTTAAGTTCGCGGACGCCTGACACGCGAGCGTGTATCGCGCTCGCGACCGGGTCGAAAACGAGGAGTGGGTGGCCGCCATCGACGACGCGGCCGAGCGGCTCGAGCTCGGCAGCGAGGCGAAGTCCCGGGCGGTCGACCTGTTCCTATCGACGGTGCCGGCCGAGCGCCGTTCGAAGCGGGCGGCCGTCGCGGCGAGTCTCTACGCCGGCGCGCTCATCGCCGGCGACCGCCGCTCGCAGTCGGCCGTCGCCGACGCCGTCGGCGTCGCCCGGCTGACCGTCCAGCAGCGCTGGAAGGAACTGCTGCGGGAGGCGGGGCTCGAACCGCCGACGTGGTGATCAGTCGGCGCCGCGGTCGGCCGGCCGGCCCTCCCGCTCGGGCGTTAGGTTACCGTGTTCGTCGATCTCGCCGGCGACGACCCGCGTCGAGGAGATGACGTCGCCGTCCTCGGCATGGACGTGATCGACGACCTCGATGTCGAGCGGCTCCAGCCCCTCCCGTCGGCGCTTCTCGTTGACCCGCTCGGCGCCCGCGGCGGTCTCCGGCGAGGCGACGAGCACGTCGAAGCCGGGTTCGTCGGCGACGCCGGTCGGCTCCTCGAGCCGTCGGATCTCGAACTCGCGGCCGCGGTCGGCCGCAAGCGCCGCGAGCTCGCGCTCGAGGTCGGCCCGTCGCTCGTCGAACGGGCGGACGTAGCGGTCCTCGTCGCGGGTTCTCGGCGCGAGATCGTCGCTCGTCAGCCCGACGGTCAGGTCGCCGAGGTCGAAGGCGCGCTCGAACAGCGCCCGGTGGCCGTCGTGGACCGGGTCGAACGTCCCGCCCAGTACGACGTTCATGCAGGCTGGGAGGGCTGGCCCGGGGTTAGTTCCTGTGATGCCGCGACCTACGGTCAGTCGTCGTCGCCCTCGACGGGGTCGGGATCGGGATCGGGGTCGTCGCCGACGGTGATGCGAACCGGCTCTTGGCCGTCGGCCGGCCGGACGCCGAGGTGCGAATCGAGGTTGAACACCGTGTTCAGCTCGTCCTGTACCTCGCCGACGATGGAGCCGACCAACTCGCTCGGCGCCATCGCGGTGTACTCGTAGGGGTTGTTGCCGGCGCCGCTTGCCTTCCGCTTGCGGCGCTGGACCTTCTCCTCGGCGTGCAACTCCGCCAGTGCCTCCCGGACGGTGCTGGGGTAGAGGCCGGTCCCTTCGGCGATCTCCTCGCTCGTGCTGCCCGGATGCTGTCGCAGGTAGACATAGATGCGAGCCCTCGTTTCGGTATCCAGCACCCACGACAGCAGGTCCACGATCCCCTCGTCGAAGCCGGTCGTCGCCCGCTCGGTCTCCCCGTGGGGTCCGTCCCGTAGGCTTCCTTTCTCCGAGTCGACGGGCTCCGACGTCCCGTCATCCGGCGCGTCGTCGGTCGACATGGGTGAAGTTCAGCCCGACACAAGGAGTACCGGTACATAAATCTCATCCCGGTACGTCAGGCTGCGTTTAGTTACGCGAGAGCTGGCCGGTCACCCGGCGTCGGGCGGGACCCCGAACAGGGCCGACCGCTCGCGCCGCGAGGCCGAGCGAGCACGAGGAGCGACCTTGGGAGCGACGACACGGGAGCACAGCGAGGCCCAGCCCGCGAGCGGGAGGGCGTTCGAAAACCCGTCATCACCGTCGAACGACGCTACTCCCGCCTCACTAAGCCTATTGCGCGTCGCGGGCCAGAAGCCCCGCACACAGCCCATCGAGGCCCTCATCGGCGAGCAGTCGGCGCTGGCGGTCGGCACCGCTTTCGGCGTCGTACAGCGACCGGATGCCGGAGACCCCGAGCCGACTGGCCTCGCGGTCGACGAGCTCGCCGAGTGGGACCGTCTCCTCGCAGTCCCGGTCCAAAAGCGCCGTGTCGTGGCCGTATCGTATCGCCCGCCACTTGTTCTCGTCCAGCGGCTCCCGCCGGTGGTCGTGGCCGGCCTCGCCGTCCTCGTAGCGGGCCGTCAGGTCCTCCACCAGCGCCGCAGTGTACTCGACGAACGCCAGCACCCGTTCGGGGTCGGCCTGGCCGTCCGGCGCCCGCACCTCGACGGTCCCGTGTTCGGAGTGCGGCCGAACGTCGTACCATAGTTCCCCGCGGTCGTCGATCGACCCCGTTTCGACCATCGTCCGCTCGAACGACCGGAACGTCTCGAAGTCGCCGAAGGCCGTCGGAATGCCGGTATTCGGCAGCCCCTCGAACACCTTCCCCCGGGCGGACGCCAGCCCGGTGTCGAAGCCGTTCCAGAACGGCGAGTTCGCCGACAGCGCCAGCATCACCGGTACGTACCACCGCAGCTCGTCGGCGACCCAGACGGCCTTGTCGGCGTCGTCGATTCCGACGTGGACGTGCAGCCCGGCCGTCGTGTTGCGGTGCTGGGGGTACCGGATGCGATCCAGCTGCGAGCGGTACCGCGGCTTCTCGGCGTGCTCCAGCTCCCGCCACCGCGCAGCGGGGTGGAGCCCGGCCGCCGCGACGTCGTAGCCGTGCTCGCGGGCGTGCTCGAGCAGCGCCGTCCGCACCTCCGTCACCGCGTCGCCGGCCGCCGATACCGACCCGACGGTCGGCGTCTGCGTCTCGACGACGCACTTGAACAGCTCGTGGTCGAGCCGGTCGGCCAGCACCGCCGGTGGGTCGGCGCCGTAGACGAGCTCGTCGGTCCCGGCCGTCGGGCGCCCGGTGCCGTCGACCACGTAGAACTCCTCCTCGACGCCGAGCGTCCCCGCCCGGTCGAAGGCCTCGCGAGAGCCCAGCTCCATCGACGGGTCGTTGGCCGCCGCCGAATAAATAGCACACGACCCGTACGGGTCGCGCGCTTTACCGCGGCGCCGCGACGACGCCGAGGTGGTCGTCGTGGAACGGCTCCAGCCGCCGCCGCTCGCGGATCTCGTATTCCTCCGACAGCGTCTCGACGGCCTCGTCGAACACCGCTTCCGGGTCGCCGGTGACGTCCTCGCTGCGGGCCTTCACCGACAGCAGCAGCCGGCCGTCGTCCCGGAGGAACCGCCGGTTTGCGAGGGCGACCCGCGCCTGCCCCCGGGTCGCGACGTCCTGGACGACGACGTCGACCGGCTCGACGACGTGGGCGTACGTCTCCGGCTTCCGGGCGTCCTTCAGCAGCGGGAAGAGGTTCCCGCGGTCGTCGGCCACCGAAAGCAGGTCCCGGGTCGGCCGGGCGGCGAACTCGACGGCGTATGTCGGCCCCGCGAAGTCGGCGACGTGGCCGACCGTCGTCCCCGCGGCGGCGCCGAGATACAGGACCGTCTCGCCGCCCTCCAGTCCCGTCTCGACGCCCCGCTCCAGCATCGCGCCCAGTTTCGAGCGGCGGGGGTCCCACCGGCGCCACTCGCCGTCGGTCGGCTCGCCGTAGGCCGGCGGCCCTCGCGTCGCCAGCGCCGTCTCGCCGTCGAAGTCGTGGCGGCGGACGCCCTCCGGCAGCGTCATTCGGTCTCACGCGCCTGGATGCACTCGATGCGGTCGGCCAGCTCGGCGTCCAGTTTCGGCTTCCGCTCGCCGGAGTAGTGGTCGACGCGGGCCGCGATGGCCAGCTTCCCCGCCAGCGCCCGGGCCGCCGACCCGCGGTCGTCGGGGTGGGTCCCCTGAACCGCTTCGTGGGCATAGATGACGCCGTGTTTCGGCGACGGCGCCCGCCCCCGCAGGTGGGCGAACAGCGCCTCCTCGGCGCCCAGCACCTGCACCGTCCCGGCCGGCTTCCGCGCCAGCGCCTCCAGCCCGCCGGCCAGCGCGATCAGCCGCGCCGCCAGCACCGGCCCGGCCATCGCGGCGAGGTTCGGGGCCACCTCCGGCGCCGTCCGCTCGACGTGCCGCCGGAGGGCGTCGGCCTCGTCGTCGAGATCTCGGACGCGCTGGGCCAGGGCGATGACCGGCTCTCCCTGGTTACCGTCGCCGTCGTCATCGTCGGCCGCCAGCTCGCGGGCGTAGTCGACGCCCGTTCCCGCCGTCTCGCGGGTGCTGCCGGCCCACTCGGCGACACGTTCGGCGAGTTCGTTGGCGACGCGGAGACAGTCGTCCATGGCACGAATCGCATGAACGAGCTGCCGGTCGTCGGCCCCTTCTCGCTCGCGGACCGCGATCCGTGCCGCCGCCGTCGTCGCCTCGCGGAGCTGGTCGTAGTAGTCGGCCTCGTCGTCGGCGAAGCCGGCCGCGACGGCCCGTTCGGGCCACGCCGCCGCCGCCGGCGCCGACCCCTCCCGTACCGCTGCGACGGCCGCCGCTGGGTCGTCGGGCGGGACATCCGCGAACCAACCGTCCTCGGAGTCGCTCATGGGGCTGCGTTGTCCCCCGCCGGGTAAAGTCGTTCTCGATGCGCGCCACGTTGGGGAGGAGGAGGGACCAGCGTCTTTCGGCGGTGATGAGGGCGTTCGAGGTCCCGCCCGACCTCGGCCGACCGGCCGGCCTTCGCGTGATCTAGCATGGCGACGCCGGGGCCCGAGCGACTTATCTCCGCCGGGGGCCGAACTCCAGGTGATGTTCGCCGGCCATGCCCTCATGGCGTTCGCCCTGGTGGCCGGAGCGGCGTCGCTGGCCGGCTGCGACGCGGACCGTGCGCTCGCCATCGGCGTCCTGGCCGGCGTCTTCGGGCTGGTTCCGGACGTCGACATCCTCTACGCGCCGATCGGCCTCGCCGGCGCCGGTGCCGCCAGCCTCCCGGCGGCGGAGACGGCGTTCTGGGCGACCGGTAACGTCATTCACCGGACGGCGACCCACTCGCTGGTCGTCGGCGGCGCCGCCGCCGTCGCCGCGGGGCTGTGGGCCCGCCGGACCCGCCCCGGGCGGGCGCTCGCGGCG
>PXRZ01000011.1 GCA_003022945.1 Halobacteriales archaeon QS_8_69_73
CTGTGGCGGGTCGTCGACGTCGAGTACCGCGGCGCGGGATGAGCGTCCCCTCCGACGGCCGGTCGCCGATTCCAGGCCCCGCCATATCGCGCCGGCCTTGTAGTACGTCCGGAAGGACGGCGAACGAATCCAGGTCGATCACGCGCTTCGCTGTACCGAAGACGAGACGCTGATCTGTCTGATTAGGACTTAGGCGAGGAGGATACCTGACCACGACTAACATAAGCACTTCCACTCCGGAGCCAGGCACAGAGGAGTGAATCTCCGCCGAGTGCAAACGTCCTGTTCAATACGCCGGTCCTGACAAGAGACAGCATTTTAGCCTCTGTCATCGCATCACTCGCGCGTCCCGGTCGGGTGTCTCGCCGTCCGGCTCCGATAGGGTAGCCGCACTGCCGACGACCGCTACGCGAACAGCTGGCGGGCGTCGTCGATGGCCTCGACCAGCCGGTCGACCTCCTTGTGCGTGTTGTAGAGATAGAAAGAGGCCCGCGCGGAGGCCGTCGCCCCCAGGACGTCGTGTAGCGGCTGGGTGCAGTGGTCGCCGGCGCGGATGGCCACCGCGGAGTCGTTGAGAATCGACGAGAGGTCGTGGGCGTGGACGCCGTCGAGGTTGAACGCCACCAGGCCGCCGCGGTCGTCGCCCGGCGGGCCGTACACCTCGACGTCGCCGTGTTCGGTCAGCCGGTCGTGGGCGTACTCCGCCAGCTCGGCCTCGTGGCGCTCGACGTTCTCCATGCCGAGGTCGTCGAGGTAGTCGCAGGCCGCCGCCAGCGCGATGCCCTGGCTGATGAGCGGCGTGCCGGCCTCGAACTTCCAGGGCAGTTCGTTCCACGTGGAGTCCTCGAAGGTGACCTTCCGGATCATGTCGCCGCCGTAGAGGTACGGCTCCATCGCTTCGAGGACGTGCCGCTTGCCGTAGAGAACGCCGATACCGGTCGGTCCGCACATCTTGTGACCCGAAAAGGCCAGGAAGTCGGCGTCGAGGTCCTCGACGTCGACGGGTCGGTTCGGCACCGACTGGGCGGCGTCGACGAACACGTACGCATCGTGGTCGTGGGCGACGTCGGCCAGTTCGCCGACGGGGTTGATGCACCCGAGGGTGTTCGAGACGTGGACCGCCGAGACCATCTCGGTGTCGTCGGTGATCAGCTCCCGGGCGGCGTCCATGTCGAGTCGGCCCTCGTCGGTGATGGGGATGTACTTGCAGTCGGCGCCGGTCCGCTTGGCGATCTGCTGCCAGGTGACCAGCGAGGCGTGGTGTTCCATCTCCGTCAGCACCACCTCGTCGCCGGGACCGAGCTCGTTGAGCCCCCAGGCGTAGGCGACGAGGTTCATCGATTCGGTGGTGTTCTTCGTGAAGATGATCTCCTCGCGGCCGTCGGCGCCGATGAACTCCGCGACGCGGTCGTGGGCCTCCTCGTAGGCGACCGAGGCCTCCTGACTCAGCCGGTGGATGCCCCGGTGGACGTTGGCGTTGTACTCGCGGTAGTAGTCGGCGATGGCCTCGATCACTGGCTCGGGGGTCTGCGACGTCGCCGCGTTGTCGAGGTAGACGAGTTGTGTCCCGTCGAACTCGCGGTCGAGGATCGGGAAGTCCTCCCGGAGACGCTCGGCGTCGAGCGGCTGGGCCTGCTGACTCATTACCGAACGAAGGGGCTGGAGGGGTGTTACTCCTTCGGTCGCCGTGCCGTGTCGACGCCGTCGACAGCATGTCTCGAGTGCGCCGTCGCCGCTTGTCGCCGCCTCGGGCCCGTCATCCCTCGGTCAGCAGCGTCTCGTCGACCTCGATGCCGAGTCCGGGGCCGTCGGGCGCCCGGATCGTCCCGTCGTCGTGTTCGAAGCCGTCCTCGAGCATGAACGACCAGACGTCGGGCGTCCACGGCGGCTCCATCGGGTACTCACACCACGGGCTGCCGACGGCGGTCATGACGTGGAGGTTGGCGGCGAAGCCGACGGCGTTCGTCCAGGTGTGGGGGACGAACTGCAGGCCGCGGCGCTCGGCGGTCCGGGCGACGTCGACGGCGCCGCGGATCCCCGTCGCCAGCGCCGCGTCGGGCTGGAGGACGTCCAATGAGCCGTGCTCGACGAACTCCCGGAAGTGGTGGACGCCGTTGTTGAACTCCCCGCCGGCGATGTCGACGTCGACGGCGTCCCGGAGACGGGCGTACCCCTCGTAGTCGTGGCGGTGCAGCGGCTCCTCGAGCCAGGCGACACCGCCGATCTCCTCGAGTCCGCGGGCGAACTCGAGGGCGTCGGCGTATGACCACTCGACCGGCTCCTCCATCACCCGGACGGCCCACCCCTTGTTGGCGTCGACCATCAGCGTGAGGTCGGGGAAGGCTTCCCGGACCCGCTGAACCACGTCGAGGTGGTCGAGTTCGGTGACCCGGAGCTTGACGGCCTCGAAGCCCTCGGCGACCCGTTCCTCGACGTACTCGATGCGCTCGTCGGCGTCCATCAGCTCGCCCGTCGAGGCGTAAACCGGAATCGCCCGCCGTTCGGCGCCGAGCAGCTCGTAGACCGGCTTGCCGGCGTCCTTGCCGATGATGTCCCACAGCGCGGTCTCGACGTGCCACGGCCGCGGCCCGACGAGGTCGATCGTCTCCAACTTCCCGAGGATCCCGTCGACGTTGTGGGGGTCCTCGCCGGTGAGAAACAGTTCCAGTTCGGTCCCGTAGTCGAGGCCGCCGGCGAACGACGGCGAGGCGCCGTAGCCGGTGATTCCCGCGTCGGTCTCGACCTCGAACAGCTCCAGCTCGTGGGTCGCCTGCGGGTAGCCGGGGATCCACGTCGGATAGAACGGCTCTTCGAGGGGGCGTTCGAGGTGGTACTGTGTGACACCGGTGATCTGCATGTCGGCGAGGCGTCCGCCGCGGGCTTGAAGCTTCGGTCAGCCGGAGGACGCGTCGGCCTGCCCGAGACCGTGCTCGACGTCGACCGTCGTGTAGAAGCGGCCGTGCAGCGGGTTCGCCCTCACTGCGACCGGCGTGGCAGCCGGAACGACCGACAGCGCGGCGACGCGGCTGCGGGTCAGTCGGTCGTCCTCGTCGGTATAGTGGGCGACGAACACCACTAGAAGCAGTGGCGTGACGACCACCCCGATGTACATCAGGAGGGTGAGCGCTCATCAAGCCTCGCGGGTCGGCGCGGCGAGCCGGCCGGAGGCGCCGAACGACCACGTCAGCAGCGCGAGCGCCGGCGAGCCGAAGAGGTCGGCGACGCGGCCGGTCTACCGGGTCAGCGCGTCGCCCGCGACGGCCGCCGCGAGCCCGACGACGCCGGCGTGGCCGGCTCATAAGAGGAGGGTGACCCACGAGGAGGAGACCATTTTCCCGTCCACGGCACGACTCCGAATGACGGTACCGGGGGCGTCACCCCCACCGGTGCCCGGGCGCTCACATGCGGAGGTACTGCGCGTGGACGGTGCCGTCGAACTCCAGGACGTTCGTCTCCTCGACGAAGCCGTGTTCGACGGCGACGCCGACGGCGTCGTAACCGACGAGGTTCGCCACCGCTGCCCGCGAGAGGCTGGCGACGACCTCCTCGGCGGCCGCCGCCTCGCCGTCGTAGAAGTCGGGGTCGACGGTCAGCGACGCCTCGCCGTTCTCGAACGTCTCCCCGAGCACGTCGGCGTCGCAGACCGACACGAGCGGCCCCTCCTGGGTCGACCGCTCCCGGAGCAGCATCATCGGTCCCGCGCTTCGACCATCCGCTCTTCGGCCTGCTGTCGCAGCTCCTCGGCCTCGTCGGCGACCTCCTCGGCCTTTTCGTCCTCGCCCATCTCCTCGAGCGCCCGGGCTTTCTCCTCAAGGACGTCCGGACTCCGGTGGCCCAGTCGGAGCGCGTTGTCGAAAGGGAACCGGGGGTCCAGCTCGACGGCCCGCTCGGCGTGTTCCAGCGCCTGCTCGCTCCGGCCGGCCTCCCACAGCGCGTACGCCAGGTTCGTCTCCGCCGAGGCGGCGTGCTCCGAGTCGTCGTCGATTTGCAGCGCCTCCCGGTAGGACTCGATGGCCTGCTGAAACTCCTGCAGCTCCGCGTGGGCGGCGCCCTTGTTCACCCACGCCTCCTGTTCGATGCTGTCGTCGCCGGTGTACTGTGCGGCGCGCTCGAACGTGTCGGTGGCCTGCTCGTGGCGGTTGATCCGGGTGTAGTCGAGCCCGACGTCGAGGAGCTCCTCGGCGTCGACCTGTTCGGTCGGAATCTGCTCGCGGTCCAGCGTGTCTGCGATGACCCGGGAATCGACCGGGTCGACCTCGTCGGGGTTGACGTCCAGCTCCGGCGGGTCGATGTCGAACCCCTCGTAGGGATCGTCGAATCCCTGGCCCTCGGAGAACTCGTGGTCTCGCTTCTCGTCGGTCATGCGCCGAATTTGTTCGCGGGTGTGGGTAAGGGTTGCGGGCTCCGGCCGAAGGGAAAGACGACCGTCGGTGCCCGCGCCGCCCGACACGCCCGCCGGAGCTTAGACTCCTCGCGGGTAACGGGTGACATGCGACTGTTCGTGGGCGTCGACCTCGAGGGACTGGCAGACGGCGTCGCCGACGCGCAGGTACCGTTCCGCGACCTGCCGGGGTGGCCCCCACGGATCCGGAGCAGGTCCATACGATGATGGAAATCTCATAGCTAAAACGACCTGAGAATAGCGTGCAGTTAGTGCACGGCGTTTTCAACTCGTTAGGTTTGACTCAGTAGATCATGTGAACCCTTCTATGATACGATAATTGACTTATTGACCTCCTCCCCGCGCTAAAGCGCGAGGTTTTGCGCCTGTTCATTCGATAATTGACAGCGATTCCTCGCCCATTGCGTTCGACACTGCCGGCGGGACGCCGCCGTAACGGTCGGCGCGAACGACGGCATCTATCTCCGGGCAGCCAGTTAATGTCTCCGGACTGGGGACGTGACCGGCGATGGCGACGCTCTCGGTGTCTTGGAGCGCGGCGGGGCCATGACTGAGAGCTATGTGCGACGCGATCCCCGTGGCACAACAAATTTACAGAGAGAACAAAAATAACTAAATTATGGAGAAACGGTCCCTACTGAAGGGTGCTGGCTGCCTACTGACCACCGGGGTAGCAGGATGTACTGACCAGATGGCCGATGCAGGTGCTCCTGATCAAGAGAATAATCCGACAACGGATACACCTCAAAACTCCGATGGAGAAGAGGAGCGGGCCGACATTCGATTGCGCAATAAGACCTCCTCAGAGAAAAAAAAATAACTATGGAAGGATCTGACTCGGACTCCAAAGTTCTGGAAGAATCACATACTCTATCTCCGATGTCCCAATCAGGTTCCGTCAAGAACATAACGAAATCTGACTTGAGAGATGATACTCTATATACATTCACGTTTCGAACGGAAGATGGATTGACGGCGACGACAGAGTACGGTCCGGACACACCAAGTCAACTCCGTGTAAAGATATTCACTTCGGAGATTCGACCGGATAGCGTAGCCTAAAAGCTAAAAAATCACAGTACCCACGGTAACCTTTCCCGCCTGAATGAGTATAAACGTCCAATCCGTAGTTACTGGGGAATCCCGGACTTGACAGCCACAGGTTTTCACTGGCTACTTGCCTCCTTCCCTTCCACGAGCCTTCGCAATTATTTTGTGCTTGCCTGCTAGTAAAGAATCGATGGAGACGAACGACGAGAGCGACGGGTGGAATGTTTCCGGCGCCACACTCCAGTACGACGAACGCGTAGATACATTCTATCTGTATGTCACACTGAACAGTCCGAACTACGAGGTGGACGGAACGGAAAGAAGAACCTGAGTCACCTGACGACCAGAATAAGAACGGAGTGGTTCTCGAAGTGGATTTAATCCCGAGGTTGCCGACGCCATACGCCACGCTGGCGCGGATGGACCACGCCGCCGGTAAAACGGCGGTCCAGCGGGCGGTCCGGGAACGTGACCCCAATGTCGGGCGCCTCGCGGTCGAGGAACTCCGGCTGACCGAGAGCACGCTGACGGCCGACGGCCCCGAGTACCGGACCGTCGAGCGGTTCGAGTTGTGAGCGGACGGCGGGGCGGGCGACGCCTCGACGGCCGTGCCGGTCAGGCGAGAGCCGACCGATCGACCGGCGTCGGGTGGAACCTCGAACGGGAGCGAGGTTCGGAAACGTCGATCGCCGCCGACGCGCGCCGACCCCTCGCCAGACATCACTGCTCCGAAGGAACAAGAATTTAAGCGGTGCGACGAAAATTGGCTCCACCATGGGTAAGAAGTCGAAGTCCAAGAAGAAGCGCCTCTCGAAGCTCGAGCGACAGAACAGCCGGGTGCCGGCGTGGGTCATTATGAAGACCGACCGGGATACCCTCCGCAACCACAAGCGCCGCAACTGGCGGCGGAACGATACCGACGAATGAGCGCCGACTTCGACGAGCGCGTCATGACCGTCCCGCTGCGGGACGTCCTCGCGGAGGCGAAAGGCCAGCGCGCCGACAAGGCGATGGGCCTCGTCCGCTCGCATCTGGCCCAGCACTTCAACGTCGCCGGCGAGGACGTCCGGCTGGACCCCTCGATCAACGAGGCCGTCTGGGAGCGCGGCCGCTCGAAGCCCCCGGAGACGCTCCGAGTCCGGGCGGCCCGCTTCGAGGAGGACGGCGAGGCGGTCGTCGAGGCAGAGACCGCTTAGCGTGCTCCGCGCGGCCTTCTCCGGGTCCGCCTACGTCGGCGTCTTCGCCGCCGCGCTCGGAGCCCCGGCCGTCACGACGACCGTCGCCGGCTCGATGACCGTCGGCGCCCTGGCCGTCGGCAACGAGAACGGTATCCTCGTCAGCGAGCGGGTCACCGACCGCGAGCGCGACCGCATCGAGACGGCGGCCGACCGCCCGGTCGTCGAGCTTCCCGGTCGCATCAACGCCGCCGGCAACGTCGTTCTCGCCAACGACGACGGGGCGTACGTCCATCCCGATCTGACACGGGAGGCGCTGCGGGCCGTCGAGGACGCCCTCGCGGTGCCCGTCGAGCGCGGCGCCCTGGGCGGCGTCCGGACCGTCGGCACCGCGGCCGTCGCTACCGACGACGGCGTCCTCTGTCACCCGAAGACGACCGACGAGGAGCTGGACGCCCTCGAGGAGCTGTTCGACGCATACGCCGACATCGGCACCATCAACTACGGCGGCCCGCTGGTCGGCTCCGGGCTCGTAGGCAACGCCGAGGGATACGTCGTCGGCCAGGAGACGACCGGCCCCGAACTCGGCCGCATCGAGGACGCCCTCGGAACAGCGACGCGTTTCAGCCGCCGCGTTCCCATCGGTCGCGCGACGTGAGCGATTCGTCGCTACCGAGCCCCCGATTCGTTCGCGCTCGGAACCACGCCTCAGGGGCGACCTTCGGACGCCCCTGAGATGGTTCGCGGCGACGAGGCGGCTCCGCCGTGGCTCGAGAGGTGCCTCCGGCGTCTCTCGTCGTTGCGAGAAATCTCGACTTCCCGCTCGTAGTCGGAACACCTCGCGTTCTGACGGCATTGCCGGACTACGTCCGGTAAGCGGCCAGAATCCGCGGGATTCCGGCGACATCATGAGAGAGCTTCGCTCCCTCGAACGACCTCGCGGGTTTTCATCACGTTTTTACTGGGCCTGCGGCCCATCCGTGCAAAAAGTGGGAGTGGGAAGATACTTCCCGCTTGCGGCCCGCCATTCGTACATGAGCGAGTTTACCGTTCGGGGATCGTTCCCGGCCCGCTACGGAGAGCAGGAGTTCGAAAAGACAGTCGAGGCGCCCAACGAGGACGTCGCCGTCGAGCGGGCCTACGCGGAGTTCGGCTCCCAGCACGGACTGAAGCGGACCCAGATCGACGTCGACGGGGTGGAGGCATGAGCCTCGGCGGCGGTGGCGGCGCGATGCAGCAGATCCAACAGCAGCTCCAAGCCCTCGAGGAGGAGAAGGAGGCCATCCGGACGGAAATCCAGGGCGTCCGGAACGAGAAGTCGGAGGTCGACGAGGCAATCGAGGCCGTCGAGACGCTGGAAACCGACGACACCGTCCAGGTGCCGCTCGGCGGCGGTGCCTACGTCCGCGCGGAGATCCAGGACATGGACGCGGTCGTCGTCGGGCTGGGTGGCGGCTACGCGGCCGAGCGGGACGGCGAGGGCGCCGTCGAGTCCCTGGAGCGGAAAAAAGAGACCCTCGACGACCGCATCGAGGAGCTGGAAGCCGAAATCGAGGAGGTCGACGAGGAGACCGAAGAGCTCGAACAGCGGGCCCAGCAGGCCCAACAGCAGCAGATGCAGCAGATGCAGCAGATGCAACAGCAGCAGGACGACGAATAAGGCCCGATGTTCGACGGACTGAAGGAGAAACTCGGTCGGTTTCAGGAGGACGTCGAAGCCGAGGCCGCCGACGGCGACGCTGACGATGACGGTGGAACAGAGGCCGAGACCGCTGACACGGACCCAGATGCAACGGCCGACGCTGCCGACGAGGAGACGGCCGCCGACGAAGACCTCGGCCTGGCGAAGAAGGCGGCGCTGGCGGCGACCGGCAGAACGGTCATCACCGAGGCGGAGCTGGAGGGCCCGCTCGAGCAGCTCAAGCTCGAACTGCTGCAGGGCGACGTCGAGATGGAGGTCGCCGACGAGATCACCGGCCGCATCCGCGAGCGGCTGGTCGGCGACACCCGCAAGCAGGTCGAATCCGGCGAGCAGGTGGTACAGCGGGCCATCGCCGACGCGCTCCGGGAGGTCATCGCCGTCGGCCAGTTCGACTTCGAGAAGCGGGTCGCCGAAACCGAGACGCCGGTCGTGATGGTGTTCACGGGCGTCAACGGCGTCGGCAAGACGACCTCCATCGCGAAGCTGTCGCGGTGGCTCGAAAGGCGGGGCTATTCGTCGGTGCTGGCCAACGGCGACACCTACCGGGCCGGCGCCAACGAACAGATCGAGGAGCACGCCGACGCGCTGGACAGGAAGATCATCACCCACGAACAGGGCGGTGACCCGGCGGCGGTCATCTACGACGCCGTCGAGTACGCCGAGGCCAACGACGTCGACGTGGTGCTGGGCGACACCGCCGGCCGGCTCCACACGGCCGACGCGACCGCCGGCCAGGACGCTACCAACCGCGCAGAGGAGTTCGACGACGCCGCCGAGGTCGACGGCGCGGTGCTCACGAAGGTCGACGCCGACTCCCAGGGCGGCGCCGCCATCTCCATCGCTCACGTGACGGGTAAGCCGATCCTCTTTCTCGGCACCGGAGAGGAGTACGACGACCTCGAGCGGTTCGACCCGGACATCATCGTCGATCGGCTACTCGACGAGGAGTAGGCGTGCGGGACGGGGTCGCCGCCGTCGTGTTCGTCGTCGCGCTCGTCGGCTCCGTCGCCGGCTTCGGCGCCGTGACCTCGCAGCTGTCGGCCGACTCGACGCCCGACGCGGATTTCGCGGTGAGTTCCCTCGACGACGGCCGGGTGGTCGTCGAACACGTCGGCGGCGAGCCGCTGGAAGCGACGGTCCGGATAATCGTCTACGAGGAGCGGCGCTTCCTGCCGGACCGGACGGTCCACGCCTCAGGCTGGAACGGAACGGTCCGGCCCGGCAAGCGGCTCCGGCTGGAGGACCAACGGTTCGAGCCGGGTCAGCGGCTGGTCATCAGGTGGTACGGCGGCGACGGCCAGGCGAACCTCGCTTCGGCGCGACTTTAGACGGCGGCGCCCGCTTCTGCCTCCGGCTCCCGGTACGGCACCTCCAGCAGCCGGTCGCCGCAGTCGTCGCAGGCGACGCCGACGACGGTCGTCGACCGGCAGCAGGACTCGACGACCTCGGTGTCGGTCGTCACCGCGCCGCCGCAGGTCGGACACACCTCGACGAAGACCCGCAGCCCGCCGAGCAGCTGGCTGCGCCGCCGGGGATTCAGCGCCGGCCAGCCGTCGACCCGCTCCGGTAGCTCCTCGGCGGCCGCCAGATCGGCCAGCAGCGCCGCCCGCGACTCCCACTGGCCGATGTGGGAGTCGCCCTCGCGGGCGATGTAGGCGTCGCCGTAGGAGTCGAAGCTGACGTCGCCGTCGACGTCGAGCTGGTCGGCCAGCTCCGCCCGGAGCCGCTCCTCGTCGGCGAGCTTCCTCATCCGGCCGCGCCAGTCGGCCTCGAAGCCGTCGGTGAGACAGAGGTCGTCGCCGATCTCGCAGGGCTCGACGACGCCGGCCTCCAGCAGCACCGTCTCGGGATCGAACTCCTCGGGCGGGACCGGCTCCGCCTCCGGCATCGGCTGCTTGTCGAATTTTGCCAGCAGCCATTCCGGGAAGTACCGCTTCGTCAACTCGGGGGTCTTCGGGACGAGGTAGCCCCGCAGCCAGATGCTGGCGACGCCGAGGACCGCGAACCCGACCCCCAGCGGCACCGCCACGACCGACAGCGCCGCCGCCACGATTGCGGTGATACAGAGGTTCGCGACGGTGCACGGCGTACAGCGATTCTCGCCGGTGTACTCCGGCTGCCGGAGCCGCTCCAGCGTCTCGCGTGCGACTGACATATGCGTATCTACCTCTCTGAGGTGAAAAAAATGCCGCCAGGACGCCGAGGCTGCCTCGGCCGCGACCGCGGCACGAGGGCCCCCGGCCGTTTGCTATTGCGGCATGTGGTTTACTCGCCGCCGGGGACCCCCTCGCCGTCGCGCCCCTCACCGCTGGCGAAGCGGTCGGCGCCCTCGCGTGTGGTCTCCATGGCGCGGGAGCCGTGCCACCCTTCGACGGCGAGGCGGCGCTCTAGCGTTTCCCCGAGGCCGTCGTAGACGGCCGCCCGGTCGGTCCTGACCGTCTCCTGCGGGAAGCCGGCAATCACCTCCGCCAGTTCGACGGCGGTCTCCGGCGCCGCCCCCTCCGGCGCGAGGCAGTTGACCAGCCCCTACTCCGCGGCCGTCTCGGCGTCCAGCTCCTGGCCGATGAGTATCAGCTCCAGGGCCCGTCATGGACCGACAATGTGCGGAAGCCGATGGGTACCGCCGTCGACCAGCGGGACGCCGAACCGCCGCTCGAAGCAGCCGAACGTCGCCGATTCGCTGGCCACGCGGAGGTCACACCATAGCGCCATCTCCAGGCCGCCAGCGACGCAGTGACCCTTGACGGCCGCGACCGTCGGCTTCGAGACGCGCCTGCGGGTGAAGCCGAGCCACCCCTCCGGGCGGTCCTCCAGGTTCATCGCCTCAAGATCGGCGCCGGCCGAGAAGGTGCCCTCGCTGCCGGTCAGGACGCCCACCAGGGCGTCGTCGTCCTCGTCGAAGCGGTCCCAGGCGTCGTCTAAATCCCTGGCGGTCGCGTCATCGACGGCATTGCGCCGGTCCGGGCGGTCGATCGTGGAGACGGCGACCGGCCCGCGGCGGTCGTACTCCACGCTCATACCCGACCCTCGGCCGACGAGCGTACAAGTAAGGCGTTGTCGTAAACCACATCTTGCGATATGAAATCACGTGAGTTCGGCCACGGAGTCCTCCGAGGGATCCGGGCCGAATCTGACCTATCCCGAGCCCATGCCAGACCCCACGCTCCAGCGCTGCACGTGCATCTGTTCGACCGGCGAACCGTAGAACGACCCCGGCCGGGCCCGCGGACGACTCAGCCCAATTGCTCGCCGATGACCTCGTCGGCGCGCTCGACGAACTCCGTCTCGTTGCCGGCGGGGATGGTCGCGCCGGCGGCGATATCGTGGCCACCGCCGTCGCCGCCGGCCGCCCGTGCGGCCTCGCGCATGACGACGGAGAGGTCCAGCCCCTGGCCGACGAGCGAGCCGGTGCCGCGGCCCGAGACCTTCGTCTCCGCGTCGTTTTTCCGCGCGAAGGCGACGATGGGAACGTCGCGCGACACCCCGTTGGCGCCCATCGACATGCCCGCGATGATGCCGACGATGGTCTCGCGGATCTCCTCGCCAGCGTCGAACCACTGGAGGTGCCCTTCGGCCGTGACGCCGTGTTCCTCGACCCACTCGACGCCCTCCGAGAGGTTGCGCCGGTGGGTTCGCAGCAGCTCGCGGGCCTGCTCCAGCGCCTCGCCGCGGTCGCCGAGACACACCGCTAGGCCGACGTCGGCGCGCTCGTAGCGCGCCGTCGCGTTCAGCAGCGTCGAGAATTCACTGGCGTCCCGCAGCGAGGTCCCGACGGCTTCCTCCTCGAGAACGTACGTCGTCCCCACGAGGCGGTCGATCTTGAACGCCGGGACGCCACGGGAGACGGCGTGTCTGACGAGAGCGCTGGCGACCGCCCGCTTCTCGTCGTCGGTGAGGTCGACCCACCGTTTCCACTCGCCGTCGGCCCGGGGGTCGACCTCGAGGTCATCGAGAAAGGAGATGACGCCGCGCTCGTCGCCCGTGATCCCTGGAATCTGGACGTCGGAGGCGTACTCCAGCAGCTTCGGCAGCGGTCGGGTCTGCTTGCCGTACACCGAGAGGTCCTTCGTCTCCGAGAGAACGCCCGCCTCGACGCCCTCCGCGACGACGGCGGCGTTGGCGCCGTGCAGTTCGCCCCCCGAGGTCTGCATGTCGCCGACGGCGCCGACGACGGCCAGCGCCGCCAGGTCGCGGTTCGACAGCCGGGCCTCGCAACGCGCCGCCAGCGCCCGCGCGAGGAGGTACGCCGCGCCGGCGCCGGACAGCTCCGAGGCGCCGTCGATGCCCTCCAACAGCGGGTTGAGGTGGAGTCGGGTGTCGGCGTCGGCCGGCTGGTGGTGGTCGGCGATGACCGGCTGGAACTCGCCCGCCGCCTCGTGGTCGGCGATGACGTCCAGCTGGCCGCTGCCGAAGTCCGTGAACAGGACGGTGTCGTACCCGCGGGCGGCGATGCCCGCGACCGAGTTGGCGTCCAGTTGCTTCTCGAAGACCGTCTCGAAGGGAACCTCCGCGCGCCGGAGCGCCGTCGCGGCGACGGCGGCGCTGGTTAGTCCGTCGGCGTCGATGTGCGACGCCAGCAGTACCTCCTCGGCCTCCAGGAGGGCATCCGCACACGCCCGCGCTCGCGCCTCGAGTTCCGGCACCGGAGCGTCCATCGTACGTCGGTTGCGCGGCTTCGGACATAAACCGTGGGCCGCCGGCGGGGGCCGTGTTCAGTTACGCGAGAGCCGGCCGGTCAGCCGGCGTCGGGCGGGACCTCGAACGGGGCCGACCGCTCGCCGGTTTGGGCGACGCAAGCACCGCAGCGAAGCGAGGAGCACAGCGAGCGTACACCGGCGAGCAGGAGGGGGCGTTCGGACACGCCACCGTCACCGCCGAAAGACGCTACTCCCCCTCACTAAACACTATCTCGGCGGGTGCGAGGAGCCGGTGCTTACAGCCGCTCGACGACCGCGGCGGCGAGCGCCTCGAAGTCGGCCGTGTCGGGGACGACGTCGACGGCGATACCGCGGGCCTCGGCGGCCTCGCGGGTCGGCTCGCCGATGGCCCCGACGACGGCTCCGTCCAGCCCGGCGACGGCGGCCTCGCGGACGCCCCGGTCGGCGGCAGCCTCCAGGAGGTGCTCGACGGTCAACGAGGAGGTGAAGCAGGCGCCGTCGAGCGTCTGCTCGGCGGCCGCCTCGGCGGCCTCGCCCGCCCCTTTGGGCCGGACGAGCCGGTAGAGCACCGTCTCGTGGACGTAGGCGCCGGCGTCGGCCAGCCCGCCGGTCAGCACCGCCGAGCCGTGGTCCGAGCGGGCGACCTCGACCCGCCGGCCCGCGACCTCGTCGGCGAGCTCCGCGACCAGGCCGGCCGAGGAGAACTCCTCGGGGACCCGGTCGACGCGGTAGCCGGCCTCCGTCAGCGCCCCGGCGGTCGCCGACCCGATGGCGACCACCTCGCCGGCGGGCTCCCAGCCTGCCTTGCTGACCAGCTCGGCGCCGGTCTTGCTCGTCAGGACGGTGATGGCGGCGTCCTCGCGGGGCGCCGCGCCGGTCGGCTCGACGGCGAGCATCGGATCCGACAGCGGCTCGGCGCCCAACTCCGCGACGATCTCGGCCGCCTCGGCGGCCCGCTCGTCGTCCGGCCGGAAGAACGCTACCGTCTCAGCCATCGTCGCCGCGGCCTCCGGGGTTCGCGGCCGGCGCGATTTCGTATCTCGACATATGGTTTATCGATCGTCCTCCTCGGCGTCGGGGCCGTTCCGCAGGAACGCCGCCACGCGCGCTCTCGTGGCCGCTACGTCGCCGACGACGGCTATCGCCGGCGGCTCGATCTCCTCGCGGTCGCGGACCTCGACGATGTTCTCGAGGGTGCCGGTCGCAACGCGCTGGCCGGGCCAGGTCGCCCGCTCGATCAGCGCCACGGGCGTTTCCGGGTCCATCCCGGCGTCGAGCAGCTCGCCGGTGTAGGCCGGCAGCTTCCCGACGCCCATCAGTACGACGAGCGTCCCGCCAGTATCGGCGAGAGCGTGCCAGTCGACGGCCGACTCCTCCTTCGTCGGATCCTCGTGGCCCGTCACGAACGACACCGACGAGGTGTAATCGCGGTGCGTGACTGGGACGCCGGCGACGCCGGGGCCGGCGACGGCGCTCGTGACACCCGGCACGTACTCGAAGGGAACGTCGTTGGCGGCAAGGTGTTCGGCCTCCTCGCCGCCGCGGCCGAACACGAACGAGTCGCCACCCTTCAGCCGGACGACCGTGTTGTCGGCCTCGGCGAGCTCGACGAGCCGGTGGTTGGTGTACTCCTGTGGCGTCCACTCGCCGCCGGCCCGTTTGCCGACGTCCTCGCGTTTCGCCTCGGGGATCGACGCCAGTATCTCCGGGCCGGGCAGCTTGTCGTGCAGCACGACGTCGGCCTCGTCGATGAGCCGGCGGGCCTTCACCGTCAGCAGCTCGGGGTCGCCGGGGCCGCTGCCGACGAGGTAGACCGTCCCGGTCATGCGTCGCCCTCCCGACGGGCGCGCTCGACGAGGTCGGCGGCGCCGCGGTCGGCCAGCTCCTCCGCCAGTTCGACGGCGGCCTCTGCGTGGCGCTCGACCGGCAGGTCGCGGGTGGCTTCGACCTCCTCGGTACCGTCCTGCGAGAGCACGCGGACCCGCGTGTGGACGTACTCGCCCTGCAGGACCGCGTAGATACCGACTGGCGCGACGCAGCCGCCGCCGAGCGTCTCCAAGACGGTCCGCTCGACGGTGGTTTCGACCCGCGTCCGCGGGTGGTCCAGCTCGTGGTGGAGATCGTCGACGACACCGTCCGCCCGGGCCGTCACTGCGACGGCGCCCTGTCCCGGCGCCGGGACGAACGACGGGGTGAGGCGCTCGAACTCGAGCCGCTCCAGCAGGCCCATCCGCTCGAGGCCGGCCTCCGCGAGGACGATGGCGTCGAAGACGACGTCGACCTCCCGGCCGAGCGCCCGCCGCTCCAGCTCCGAGCGGTCGTCGAACCACTCCTCGGCCGTCCGGTCATAGCTCGAATCGCCCTCCTCTTCGGCCTCCAGCCGCCGCCGGTGTTCGGTCTGCAGCGCCGGCGCCAGCAGCTTCTCGACCCGCGTGTCGACGTTGCCCCGCAGCGGCTCGACCGCGAGATCCGGCCGGGACGAAAGCAGCTGGGCCTTCCGCCGCAGGCTCGAGGTGCCGACCGTCGCGCCGTCGGGCAGCTCCGACAGCGTCGCGCCGCCCGGGGTCAACAGGACGTCGTCGGCCGGCGCCCGCTCGGGAACGCCCGCCACCGCCAGCTTCTCGGGGAACTCCGTCGGCATGTCCTTCATCGAGTGGACCGCGGCGTCGACCCCGCCGTCGAGGACCTTCTCGTCGAGGCTGCGGACGAACGCGCCTGTCCTCCCGAGTCGGTGGATGAGTTCGTCGCGGACGCTGTCACCGGTCGTCTCCACCTCCACGAGTTCGACCTCCCGGCGGCTCTCCAGCGCCCGGGCGACGCGCTGGGTCTGCCGCAGCGCCAGCTCCGACCCCCGCGTCGCCAGCCGAATCGTCTCCGTCATACCGAAGGGTGGGTGGCGGCCGTTGAAACCCCCTTCGTCTCCGCCGGCGTTTATGAAATATATCGAATACCGCTATAGGAAATCCATTGATCGGCCCGTAGTTCGAACACGAACCAGAACCGATCCCGTACTCACGATCTTCCGGATTGTTCGGCAGTATTTTGACTGAAGCGGTGGGGATTCTCGGTTGCATTCAGCTACTCGTTCGACCGGCCGGGTTCGTACAGCGCCAGTGAGCAGGCGATGAACAGTGTAGCCGTCAAGCCCTCCAGAACGATCAGCAGCGCGACGGCCGGTTCGAGTCGGAACTACGGAACGTAGTACGGGAAGCCGAACGCCGTTCCCGCGAGGTCGATCGCGACGATCATCCACGCGTACCACAATGCAACTGTCTCGATATTCCGAGGGCGTGGTGCGAGATGCTAATGAGGGCTCTCAGTCGTGCCTGCCGCCATCACGTGAGGGGCCCTGTACGGTTTCTACACCATCGACTTCCGTGAGGACTGACACGAGATCCGCTTCCGTCACTGGCCGTGCCGTAGTGCCCAGCCCTGCGTCGCGAGCCACACGAACTGCACTCGGTGGATGGAGGTTCGACTCCGCCAACAGCGCGTCGTCGTAG
The DNA here is from genome assembly GCA_003022945.1 of Halobacteriales archaeon QS_8_69_73. Lineage (GTDB taxonomy): Archaea > Halobacteriota > Halobacteria > Halobacteriales > Haloarculaceae > Natronomonas. The sequence continues at coordinate 16,491 of PXRZ01000011.1, forward strand.
AACACCTCTCCAGGAGTCCCACTCCCGACGACGTTGCCGTCGGCCATCACACAGACGCGATCCGCGACCGTCGCGGCGAAGTCGAGGTCGTGCGTCGACAGGACGACGCTGATGCCGTCTCGGTGAATCCGCTCGATCCGGTCGGCGACCAGTCGGGACCGCTCGGGGTCGAGCCCTGCGAGGGGTTCGTCCAGCACGACTACGCTCGGTTCGAGTACCAGCACGCCGGCGAGGCCGACGAGGCGTTTCTCGCCACCGCTCAGGTAGTGAGGAATCCGGTCTTCGAGGTGACCCGCATCGACGGTTGCGAGCGCCTCACGGGCGCGCTCTCTCGCTTCGTCGGCGGGCACGCCGTCGTTCTGGAGGCCGAACATCACGTCATCGAGAACCGTGGGGGCGACGAGCTGCGTATCGGCGTCCTGGAAGACGAATCCGACCTTCCTCCGCGCGTGTGCCTTGTTGTCTTCGGTGATCGGCGTGCCGTCGACGACGAGTTCGCCGTCGTCCGGGACGAGCGTCGCGTTCAGGTGTTCCAGCAGCGTCGACTTTCCCGTGCCGTTGCCGCCGACGAGCGCGACGACCTCGTCGGGGTACACCGAGAAGTCGACGTCGTGCATGCCGACGGTCCCGTCGGGGTAGGTGTGGGCCTCACACCGGAGGTCGACCAGCGGTGAATCGTCTCGACTCACGGTCTCACCCCGTAGACCGCGACCACCGTGTAACCGATGACGGCGACGTACGACCCGATCACGACGAACAGTTCGTGGACCGGTGGCCGCGAAACGTCGCCGTACAGTGTGATGTCGCCGTCGTAGCCACGGGCTTCCATCGACTTGACGAGCCGTTCGGACCGCTCGATCGCCGACAGCATCGTCATACCGAGGATTCTCGCGTACAGTCGTTTGTTCGACCAAAACTCCGAGAAGTTCGCACCCCGGGAGAGAGCGGCTTTCACGAGGTCCTCGAGGGTCTCGAGCATGACGAACGTGAACCGGTAGGTCAAGAGGGCGATCTGGTCGATCGGTCGCGGGAGCAACCGCCCGAGCATGTACGCGACATCGGTATATTTGGTCGTCATGGACGCCGTCAGGGCGAACGTGACCACCGTGAGCGATCGACAGCTGAGTTCCGCGAAGAGGACGAGGCCCGCCCACGTGACCGAGAGGTCGCCGAGCGGCGTCGAGAGCGCGCCACCGACCGGCGTCCCCGGTTCGAGAAACGCCAGCGGCCCGGCGACGGAGACGATGAACAGCATCGGGAGCGTGTACCAGCCGGCGAGCCGTCGATACGGCAGCCTTGCGAATCCGTAGACCACCAGCACGGCACCGTACAGTCCGGCCAGGAGCACGAGCCGGTCGGCCACCGTGACGGCGAGGACGAGTGCGCCGACGACGCCGACCTTCGTCCAGGGGTTGACACGGTGTAGCGGCCCGTCTCGCCGCTCGGCGAACGCCGTGATGAGCCGCGGGTCGGGGACGTGGTTCGAGAGCGTCGTCACGGTTACCGAGCCGAGCGTTCTCCGTCCTCGAAGCCGCCGTAGCGATCGACGTAGACGTACAGCCCGATACCGAGTACGGCCAGCACGAGGACGAGCGCGCCGAATTCGAGCATCATCCCGCCTCTGCGGATGGGGCCGGCCACCACGATACCGCGGCCGAAGTCGACGAGCGACCCGCCGCCCTCCTGCACGCCGCGCTGGAGGGCTTTCGCGGAGCGTTTGGCCCACGGTAGGGCACCGCCGGTCACGGTGAAGCCCCAGTATCCGGCGGCGAGAAAGGCGGCGAACAGACCGAGGAGTCCGCCGTACTGCTTCCAGCGCTGCATCAGGCGGTCACCCCGGTCGGATCTTCCTGGGTGCCACGGTCGGCGAGACCGACGAGGTCGGGGCGAACGGAGGCAAGGAACTGAACGATGAAGCCCGTCAGGAGCCCCTCGATCACGGCGACGCCGAGGTTGAGCCCGACGAGGCCGGCGACCGCGATCGTCAGATCACCGCGAGGGAGCGTGCTCCCGTTCACGCCGCTGATGACGATGATCGCACCCATCAGGAAGGCCCCTGCCGAGAGGCCGAGCGTCGCC